>NZ_JBITFP010000019.1:0-137237 GCF_044456245.1 Micromonospora sp. NPDC051006 | reverse complement strand
CTGCTCGCGGGTGTTGCAGCTGCCGCTGACGGTGATCCAGTGCGGGAACAGGTCCCGCGAGTAGCCACTCGTCGAGCCCTGCGCCGCGACGGTCAGCGCGTTGAGTTGTGACTGGGCGGTCGCCTTCGACGGGATGCCGGGCGGCGTGGCGGAAGCCGGCTGTCCGGTCAGCACGGCCAGGCAGGCTCCGGCGAGGGCGGCGACGACGGTGGCGGCGGCGTGGCGCCGCAGGCTTCGGCGGCGGGCGGTGGGTGCGGTGCTCGACATGGTGGGGGCCTCTCGTCAGGGGGATGACAACCGTCCCTGACGATCATGTCGATCGAAGTACGTATCAGTGAAAGGCTGCGGTCCGGCCATTGAGCATTCGGCATCTTTCTGCCCCCACCCCGCATGTCGGCTGGCACTCCGGTGGGCGCTCCTCGGCGGCGGGAGGGCTAGCCCTCCCGGTCCGGGTTGGTGAGAGCATCCCACTGCTCAGCGCCCGAGATCGTCTGCCAGTACGGCAGGTAGAAGGCCTGACGCTTCGGGTCGGCCACCGTGAACGGCTCGAACCCGGTGTCCGCGATCATCCGGTAGATGAACTCCGTCGTCGGCATGTCGAACCGATGCCACGGATCGCCGCCGCACTTCTGCGCGACCACAGGCCACCGGTCGGGCTCCACCGAACGGTCCGCCAGCCAGTAGTACTGCCCCTCGACCTGGTCGTCACCCCACTGGATCAGGCCCGATCCCTTGTCTGGTCCATAGATTCCGTACGGGGCGTACACGCTCGCGAAGGACTCGTTCCGGCAGAAGGCCCAGGCCGCGAGCAGTTGCCGGGAACTGTGCCCGCCTCCCGGCCGCAGCAGGTCCAGGTACGCGTAGAACGACCCCGGCACGAACCGTCGACACAGTTGCTTGAAGTCCGACGGTAGGGCGACACCGAGCTCGGCCTCTACCTGCTCCCAGCCGACGGCGCTATCAGGCTCGTGGCGCCATCCGGTCACCTCGACGATGCGGTCGATCCACGTCAGCTGATCATCCACGGGCGGCAAAGTAACAGCACAGGCGGACACCTCGTCACCTGCTCCTCCCCGGCCACGGACAGGGTGCCGGACGAACCCGAGCTGCGAATGATGCGGCGTGGACGCTATCATCGCGCTGTGGCGATTGGTTGTGATCCTGGGCTGACTCCAGCTGTGGCGTTGTTCCGATCCCTCGGTGACCCGACCCGGCTGGCCATCCTGCAACGACTCGCGTGCGGAGAGGCGCGGGTCGTGGACCTGACCGGCGAGTTGGGGCTGGCGCAGTCGACGGTGTCGAAGCACCTGGCGTGTCTACGGGACTGCGGCCTCATCGACTACCGAGTCGAGGGTCGACAGTCGTTCTACGTACTCACCCGTCCTGAGCTGTTGGAACTGATGCGCTCGGCGGAACAGCTCCTCGCCGCCACCGGCGAGGCGGTCGCCCTCTGCCCGGTCTACGGCGCGCCCGCCAACTCGTCGGTGCAGGTCCGCGCGTGAGCGTGTCGGTGCTGACCCCGCAGCGGCGGGCGGTGCTGTCGCGACGCAGCCTGTGGCTGGCCTACGCCACCGCTGGCTACAACCTCCTGGAGGGCTTGGTCGCCATCGCCGCCGGCGCCGCGGCCTCGTCCACGGCGCTGATCGGCTTCGGTCTGGACTCGTTCGTCGAGGTGTCCAGCGCCGCCGTGCTCATCTGGCAGTTCCGCTCGCGCGTGCCCGAGGACCGGGAACGCCTGGCGCTGCGGCTGATCGGGCTGTCGTTCTTCGCGCTGGCCGGCTGGGTGGCCTTCGACGCCTGCCGCTCGCTGCTGTCCGGCGGGGACGCGGATTCCAGCCCGCTCGGGATCGGGATCGCCGTCGCGTCGCTGATCGTGATGCCGCTGCTCGTACGGGCAAAACGCCGCACCGGTCGGGAACTCGGCTCGGCAACGGTCCTGGCCGACTCGACGCAGACCCTGCTGTGCACGTACCTCTCGGCGGTGCTGCTCGTCGGCCTGGTCCTCAACGCCGCCCTCGGCTGGTCATGGGCCGACCCGGTCGCCGCACTGGTCATCGCCGGGGTCGCGGTGAAGGAAGGTGTGGAAGCCTGGCGGGGGGAGCACTGCGACGACTGTGCGCCCCTGCCTGCCGACCCCGCCAACGGCCAAGCGCCGGACTGCGCCGACGGCTGCGACGCCAGCCGGCAGTCGTGAGTACTACTGCTCACCGCGCCGGCGCGCGAGGTGAACGATGATGTCGGCGGCAAGCTCGACCGTCGCAGGCAGGACCTGCTCGATGCGGCTGAAGACCTGCTCCTGCTCGGGGGCCGGCAGTTCGAGGTAGGCCGAGATGGTCGAGAGATGGCCAACGTAGTCGGAGGCACTCATCACCAAGCGGCGCTCAATCACCAACTGTTGAACATCGACGAACCACTCGGACTGTTCGAGCTCCGTACCCGGCCACTGCATCTCGTGTTCCGGCGGTGTCCCATCGGGGGACGGGACCTCGTCGCTCTCCAGAAAGGGCGCTCGGGCCGTGCGAACAACTTCTTCCACAGCGGGGTCGGCCAACCGGATCGGCCCACCGAACGATGCGAACACGCCGGCCGGCTCCAGTAGTGCGGCCATGCGCGACCACCGGCCCTCCGGGCTCGTCCAGTGCAGCGCCGCCGCCGCGTAGATCAGCCCGTAGCTCTCGCCCGGCCGCAGGTCCTCGAACGCGGCTCGCGCGGTCTTGACGTTCGCCGGCACGTGCTTTCGCAGCTCGGCGAGCATGGCCGGGTCAGGGTCGGTGGCGGTGACGGTGATGCCCGGTTGAGCGAAGAGCCGGGTGGCTTTACCCGTCCCGGCGCCGATCTCGAGGGCGGTCCGAACCGGGTGACCCGCGTACGCCATCACTCTGTCGAGAAGCGCCACGGGATAGCCGGGTCGGAACCGTTCGTACGCCTCCGCCACAGCGCCGAAGCTCAAGGCACGACTGGACACGCCGAGATCCTGACACGAGCTGCGCCGTACGCGCTTCGTCTTTCGTGTGGCTCGACCCCGGATCGTCGGCATCGGAGCGGGGTCGAGTCACCAGTGGTAGGCCAGGTTCACGGCTAGCGCGGCCACCGCGGTCGAGAAGAAGACGGCCCAGCCCACCAGCTGACGAGAGCCCACTCGTAGGTGCGCGACGAGCGCGCCGACGAAGTACAGCACGAGTCCGGCGGCGGCGAGTGCCCCCAGCAGCGGCACAGCGAACCCGACCAGTAGCCCCAGAGAACCGGCTGCCAGGAGCATGCCCAGCACCGGTACCCACGATCGGGGCACGCGTTTCATGTCCGCCTGGGCCTTCGGATAGTCGTGGCCGATCAGGTAGGTGACGGCCGCGATGCCGTTGAAGACCGCGGCGAGGATGGTGACCGTGACGTAAGCGGCGAACATTGCACTCCTTCGTGGTTGCCCGCCTTCAGGACGAGCTGGCCACGTCGGATGTGACGCGGGTGCCATCGCCGGCGCCGACTCCGAGGCGCCTTGTCATGGCACGGGTGGCAGGGGGTTCGCCTGTCCCTTCCGAGTCGGCTCCGGGTCGGGTGTCAGGCTGGATCGTTCCCGTGCCTGACACCCGAAGCAAACCGGGTCAGGCCACGTTGCTGGCCGGGATCCGCGCTGGACCGAACGCTTGCTGGATCCAGTTCGGATAGGCGACCGGCGGCCGGCTGACCTCATCGAGTTCGGCGAGATCCTGCTCGGTGAGGGCCAGGTCGCTCGCGGCGATGTTGTCCGTGAGCTGTTCCAGCTTGCGAGCACCGACGATGACGCTGGTGACAGCGCGCTGCGCGAGCAGCCAAGCGATCGCAGCCCGGGAGGGGCTCACCTCGTGCCGCGCGGCGACGACCCGCAGCACGTCCACCACCTTGAAGCCCTTCTCCTCGTCGAACTGCACGAAGTCGACGCCGACCTGAGCCCGGCGGGAGTCCTGCTCGGTGGTCATCCCGCCGCGGTCGAACTTGCCGGAGAGGAATCCGCCAGCAAGCGGGCTCCACACCGTCAGGCTCAGCCCCTCGTCCTCGGCCATGGGCACCAGGTCACGTTCGGCGTCTCGCGACACCAGCGAGTAGTGCGTCTGGTTGGCGACGAACTTCGCCTGGTTGTGCAGCTTGGAGATGCCCAGGGCCTTGCTGATCTGCCAGGCCGCGAGGTTGGAACAGCCGATGTAGCGGACCTTGCCCTGCCGGACCGCGTCGTCGAGCGCGCTCAGCGTCTCCTCGAGCGGCGTCACGTGGTCGTAGTTGTGGATCTGATAGAGATCGACGTAGTCGGTCTTCAGTCGTCGGAGGCTGTCCTCCAGGGCCCGCATGACGTGCAGCCGGGAAAGCCCCTGGTCGTTCGGCCCCGACCCGACGGGGGCCATCAGCTTGGTGGCGAGCACGACGTCACGCCGGCGCTGCCCGATCGCCCTGCCGAGCATCTCCTCACTCTCGCCGTCAGCGTAGACGTCGGCGGTGTCGATGAAGTTGACCCCGGCGTCGAGTGCGGTGCCGACGACCTGGTTCACCTGCTCCTGCCCGAGTGCGCCCATGGTGCGGTACACCGGGTGGTCCTTGCCCCCGAACGTCATCGTGCCCAGGGAGATCTCGGAAACCCACACTCCGGTTCGCCCAAGCAAGCGATACTTCACTATTTGCTCCTTTGATGCCTGAAGGTCCGGTTGCCCAGCGACTACATCGGCGCCGGCGACAACGCCCGGTCAGCTCGTCGGACAGTGTGTCCGAAATTTATGCTACACGCTGTCCGGACAGCGTGTAGTCTTGGCTTTGGCGAGCCACGACCCTAGGACCTGGACATGCCCTCGATCACCCGACGACGCACCCCGAGTCCCGGGCGACGTGCCTCAGCCGAGGCGGAGATCCTGGCCGCGACCGGTCGCCTCCTGATCGACGGCGCGAACTTCACCGAGCTCGGCGTACAACAGATCTCGATCGAGGCCGGCGTCGCTCGATCGACCTTCTACAGCCACTTTCGCGACAAGACGGATCTACTCATGCGCCTGGCCGCCACGGTGGTGGACGCCTCCTTCAACATCGCCTCGGCCTGGGAGCCATCGGACGGTGTCGAAGGTCTCGCGGACGCCTTCCAGCAGGTGGTAGGGGTCTATCGGGAACATGCCGCCGTACTGCGGGCGATCGCCGAGGTCGCCACCTACGACGCGTCCGTGAGCAGGTTCTGGAGCGAGAGGACGATCCGGTTCAGGGACCGAACGATTGAGATACTTCGTCAGGAGCAGGACGCGGGCCGAAGTCCCGCCGGACTCGACCTCGTCAACGCCAGCCGAGTGATAGTCGTGGGCGGCGAGCGAGCCATCCTCGACCACGTCACCGTCGCGGATCCCAGCGACGACGCGGCGTTTGCCCGCGAACTGGCCCTGATCTGGTGGTACGGCGCCTATCGCCGCCAGGCGGACTAGCACGGCGAACGGCACCGTCTCAACCCCGTCGGCCGGCGTTGGTCACCTCGCCGGACTGGTCGCCGACGGAGGTGCCGGAGGTGTCGGCGGCGCGGTCGCGATCGCCCGCAGGGTGCTCTTGAACTGCCCGTACCGTTCCGCCCCGAGCAGCGCGGCATGCCGGGCCTCGATCTCGGCGACCACCAGGTCGGAGTAGCGCATCAAGGCGCGGCCACGCTCCGTGGGCACGATGAGCTTGGCACGCCGGTCGGCAGGATCCGCTTCACGCCGCAGGTAACCGAGTTTCTCCAGCTCGTCGACGATGGTGCCGACGGTCTGCTTGTGCCGGCCGGACAGATGCGCGAGTTCACTGGGACGGATCCCGTCCTCATCCAGGTATGCCAGGACGGCGCCGTGTCGGGGCGTGATGTCGTCGAAGCCCTCCTCGGCGCTTCGGCGGAACAGTTCCTCCTGCAGGCCGAAGAACAGCTTCGCGGCGAGGACGCCCAGATCAGGGTCCTGCCGCTTGCGCGCGCTGCGCTTCATCCACCCTCTCCCAACCCCGGCCGCCAGGATCCAAACTCCCGCCGACCGCGACGGCTGGCGGGACCGGGCGCCGATCGTAACCGTCGTCCAGAACCCGGCCAGCCGGTCGGCGCGACCCCTCAGGGCAGGTTACTACGAAGGTGTGACAGTCATCATTTGTGATAGTCACAAATCTTGACTATATTTCGGTCCGTACCCGAGAGGATCGAGGAGCGATGAGCACCGTAGAAATCACCCGTTTCCGCGTGCCCGCGGCACGCGCCGACGCCCTGCTGGCCGCGCGACCGGCGATGCTGCGCGACTTCCAGAGCGATCGCGCCGGCTTCCTCGGCGCACGACTGATCCATCTGAACGCCGACGAATGGTTGGACATCGTCTTCTGGCGTTCCCCCGAGGACTTCGCCGAGTCGCGGCGCCGGGGCGGCGACCGGCCCGGTATCCAGGCGTTCTTCGCGCTGATCGACAATGTGATCAGCGTTGAAGAGGGCACCAGCACCGATACGGTGGGTGCGTGATGCGCGCGGCGTGGTACGACCGGCAGGGTCCGGCGCGCGAGGTGCTCCAGGTCGGTGAGTTGCCCGAGCCGCAGCCGGGTGCGGGCGAGGTACGGGTCCGGGTCTCGGCCTCCGGGATCCACGTCGGCGACCTCGGCAAACGCCAGGGCTGGTGGGGCTCGACGATGCCATTCCCCCGCGTCGTACCGCACGGGGACGGCGCCGGGGTGATCGACGCCGTCGGATCGGGCGTCGATCCAGCACGGATCGGCGAGCGGGTCTGGGTGTACCTCGCCCAGTCGTACCGCCCGTTCGGCACCGCCGCCGAATACACCGTGGTGCCCGCCCGGCACGCCGTGTCGCTGCCTGCCCTCGTGCCGTACGAGCAGGCGGCCGGGCTCGGCATCCCGGGCATCACCGCCCACCGGGCGATCTTCGCCGACGGGCCGGTGACCGGCCAGCGGGTACTCGTCACCGGAGCCCTCGGCGCGGTCGGCCGCGCCGCGTTGGCAGTGGCCCGCCGGGGGGCGCCACCGTGATCGCGACAGTTCGCAACCCGGGCCAGGTCGAGCAGGCGCTGGCCGCAGGAGCGCACCACGCGGTGGACACCGCCGGCGACGACGTGGCCGCCCGGATCCTCGAACACACCGGCGGGGAACCGATCGACCGCGTGGCCGAGCTTGCGTTCGACGCCAACATCGCGACCGACCTGGAAATCCTCCGGTACGGCGGTGTGATCGCCACCTACGCCACCGGTGCGGCCGAGCCACGTATCCCGTACTGGCCGCTCGGCTTCAAGAACATCACGGTCCGGTTCCTCAGCAACGACGACTTTCCGGAGCCGGCGAACGAGGCTGCCGCGGCCGACCTGACAGCCGCGCTGGTCGCCGGTGACCTGCGCTACCCGATCGCCGCCCGGTTGCCGTTGGCGGAGATCGCACAGGCCCACGAACTGACCGAACACAGCGCGGCCAGGGGCCGGGTCGTCCTGGACATCGAAGCGTCGCGGTCATCCTGATCATCGGCGTGCTCCCGGTCAGCCAGTGCACCCCGGCCGGGTCCTGAGGCTCACCGGGAGGGGCGGGCACCCGCGTCGAACGGCGACGTCATGAACGCTGGAGGGTAGGGTGCGGCCCATGGCGGGTGCCGTCCGGATTTTCGGGGAGCGGGCCCTGCGGTGGTGCCTCGTGTTCGCCGGCGTCATCGGGGGCCTGCTCGTCCTCGCCGACCTCGTCTTCGCGGGCCGCAGTCTCTCGCTGATCGCGCTCGCCGCGTTCATCGCGCCGGGCGTCGTCCTGCTGCTCTGGGCGAACCGATGGACGCGCCCGCTGGTGGCCCTGCTCCTCGTCGTCGGGGCCGGTCTCGCCGCCCTGTACTTCACCCCGCTCAGCCTCGCCCAACAGATGATCAGCGTGCCCTACCGGGCCGAAGCGGTGATCCGGGACGGCCGGCTCACCCTCCGCGAGGAGATCCAGCTCGACCAGACCCGCTTCGATGAGATCAACGCGGCGAACGGGCGGGAAGGCGTGCGGCGTCTGGAGCTCACCGGGGCGACCCTCTCCAGCGGCTGGTCGTCGGCCGGCAGCCGCGACGGCAACCCAGTCTACCAGCAGGTTCGGGTCTTCGAGGTGGCGAACCCCCGGACGATGGCGACGGTCCAGATCCCGGTCGGCCTGAACTGGACGGACGGGCTCGGCGAGATCAGGTTCCGCACCGGGCCGAGGGACATCTGGACCATGCATCCGAGCCGTGACTCCACGATGGAGATCCGAACGACACGTCGGGCCATCCACGCGACCTTCCCGGCGGCCACCAGCATCACCGACAGTCTGGCCGGGGAGGACGTCGCCGTCGTGCCGGTGGCCGGCAACGGTTACGTCACGGTCGCCCTCTTCGGCCCACTGCTCAACAACGCCATCGGCCGGGCCGTCTATCCGATCTACCGGGACAACCTCCTCGTCTGGCTGGTCGGGATCGTCTTCCTCGCCCTCGGCGCGGTCCTGAACGCGAAGCTGCAACTGGCGATCGAGCGCGGCTGGGCCTGGGTTGCCCGGCGAGCCGGCCGGGGCCCGTCGAGCACGGACGAGTCAGCCGAGCGCGGCGCCGGCCGGGTCGAGCTGGAAGTACCCGTCGCGCGCCGGCGGCGCAAACGGCCGGTGGAACGCCACCTCGACCCGTGAACGACGTCCGCCCCGGCTCACTCGGGCGGCTTGGCCCCGGTCTGCTCGCTCGCCATGTACGTCGCGTACCAGTCGGGCCAGTTCTCGTCCCGCTCGCCGGTGCGCTTCTCGTGCTCGCCGTGGGCGGCGGCCGCGCGTCGGAGCGCGCTCGCCAGTTCGCTCGCGGAGCCGAACGACGTCACGCCGGCCTCGATGCGCCCGGGAAGCCTGGTCGTGATCTCCTGCATCAACCAGGTGTTGCCGTCCGGGTCGTGGAAGGTGGCGCGCGAGAAGTAGCTGCGCCGCTCGGGATCCGGCCCGTCGACCGGGCCGTTCGGGCTCGGATGGAAGATGTCGCCCACCTCGACACCGGCGGAGACCAGGGCGTTGCGGGCCGCCTCGATGTCGGAGACGATCAGGTACGCCATGGCCGAGCCGGGCGCTACCGGCGTGAGCTCCGGGCCGAACTGCACCGAGCAGCCGGAGCCGTGTGGCGTGAGCTGGACAATGCCGGGCGGCGTCTGGTCGAGCCGCCATCCGAGGCGCCGGTAGAACTCCTTCGCGCGGTCGACATCCGACACCGGAACGACGATCACCTCGAGCTTGAGGTCGAGGTTTTCGATGCTCGTCGTCCCACCCGTGTCGCTGCGAGCATCCTTCGGGCTCATCGCGGCCTCCCTGAACTGAGTGCGGCCCCATACGCTCCGCGGCGTACCCGTGAATCTCGTTGGCCGGCGTGCCGCACGGCGGCCGCGTTTCCCGATGAGCACGCGAGCCACCGTTCCCCGAGCGCCGCTGGCCACGCACGGTCCCGATCACCACGCTAGTGCTTTCGCCGCGGTCGGATGCCTCGTTCCGGCATCAGCGACCACCTCCGGGCATGGTCCGGATGGCCGGTCAATCGGGGTGTGGCAGTGGCCGGTGAGCCGGACAGGTAGGGGGCATGGACGACCAAGGAAAACCCGGATGAACGGCGCCGACGTGCCGCCCGGGAGCGGTTCCGTGTACCCGTCGCACCCTGTCCGTAGTCTCACCGTCATGACGACGACCCAGACCCACACGCTCGCCGCGCCCGGCGTCGATCTGGTCTACGACGTGCGTGGACCGCTCCCGCCGGACGGCGGCCGGCCGGCGTTGCTCATGATCGGTCAGCCGATGACGGCGGAGGGCTTTGACGCGCTCGCCGCGAACTTCACCGACCGCACGGTCGTCACCTACGATCCGCGCGGCCTGGGCCGCAGCGTGCGGACGGACGGCCGGTCCGACCACACGCCGCAGCAGCAGGCGGCCGACCTGCACCTGCTGATCGAGGCGCTCGGCGCTGGCCCGGTCGACGTGTTCGCGAGCAGCGGTGGTGCGGTGACCGCGCTGGAGCTGGTCGCCAGCCAACCCGGCGATGTCGTCACGCTGGTGGCGCACGAGCCGCCGATCAACGCCGTGCTTCCCGACGCCGCAGCCGCTGAGCGCGCCCGGGCCGCCTTCCACGAGGCATATCAGGCGAAGGGCTTCGGCGCGGGCATGGCGGCGTTCATCGCGATGACATCCTGGCAGGGCGAATTCACCGACGCCTACTTCGCTCAGCCCGCGCCCGACCCGGCGATGTTCGGCATGCCGACCGAGGACGACGGCACCCGCGACGATCCGTTGTTGTCGAAGAGCTCCTGGGCGGTCACCGACTACCGCCCCGACCCGGCCCTGCTCGGCGCGGCGCCGACCCGCATCGTGATCGCCGTCGGCGAGGAGTCGGCGCAGACCTACACCGCGCGTACGGCCCTCGGCACCGCCGCTCTGCTCGGCCAGCAGGCAACGGTGTTCCCGAGCCATCACGGCGGCTTCCTCGGTGGCGAGTTCGGTTACGCGGGCAAGCCCGAGGAATTCGCCACGAGGCTCCGCGAGGTCCTGGCCGCCGGCTGACGATCGCGGCCAGCGGTGAACCGGGCAGGCGACGTCGCGGTGAACACGACGCTCCGCTCAGAGCTTCCGCTGTCGGTCCAGTTCGTCGCGGGCGATGTCGGCGCCGGCCGGCACCACCCGGCCCGCGGTCGTCGACACCATGTCGCGCACCTCGTCCGCGAGCCGGGCCGAGGTGCCACCCGCCGCGCGCAGCTGTTGCAGCCCCAGCCGGCCGAGCACCACGGCCGCGGCCACGTAACCAGCGGTGAGACCGGCCGTGGCCAACCGGCGGGGCAGGAACGCCTCCAGCATGCGCAGCGCGGTGGCCGAGGCCGCGCCCGCGCCGAGCACCAGGCAGGCACCCGCAGTGCCCAGCAGGACGACGCCCAGACCGGCCGGACGCAACGTCTCAATCAGCTGGTCGCGGACGACCCGAACCTCGCCGCGCACGGCGTCGGCCACCTCCGCCGTCAGCCGTTCGGTCGCACTGCCCGTCCGCCCGTCGTGCCGGGGTTGGCCCGTCGCGTCGCTCATGGCCCCTCCACCTGTTTGGTTTCCGAGCTCGCCGGTTACCCGGACGGGTCTCGGACACACCCGGCGGGGTCGGTCTTTCCGTGACGCCTCCACCCACTCCCCGTCAGCGAGCCCGAATGGGTGCGGCCAGCGCGGACCTGGTGGTTCATCGGTTTTTCTGCCGCTGATCTCATTCGTTGACACAGTAGGCGGGTGAACGGCGGCGCTCGGGAAGCGGGTTCGCCCGGCGCGTTTCCGCCCGATCAACGGATCAGGGCCGCGACGCATGGCGGGGTGACGCGCTCCGAGCTCTTCCTGGATCTGGTCTTCGTCTACGCCTTCATCAACGTCACCCGGCTCATGTCGGAACGCCCCACCCTGGACGCGCTGGTTCAGGGAGCGGTGGTGGTGCTGCTGCTCTGGCGCAGTTGGGTCGGGTACGCCTGGGTGGGAAACCTGGTCCGGCTCGACCGGGGAGGCCGGCCGATCGCCGTGTTCGCGGCGGCCACCGCGATCCTGCTCGTCGCCGTCGCCATTCCGGAGGTCTTCGTCGACCAACCGGGTGGGCTCTCCGGACCCCTCGTCTTCGTCGGCGGTTTCCTGGCGGCCCGGGTGGGGTCCCTGCTGATCATCGCCCGCGAGCAGCGAGGCTCGGCGAACTCCGCCGCTCCCGCCCGGCGGGCGTGGCTACCTCTCGCCGGCAGCGCTCCCCTGCTGCTCTGCGCGGCCCTGCTGCCCTACCAACTACCGGCTGGGCGGAAAACGGAAGCTCTCCAACTCCTGCTCTTCGGCGTGGCGATCGTCGTCGACTACGTGGGGCTACGGGCACCCGGCACCGGCAACTGGCAGCTGACGTCGGTGCGGCGCTGGGCCGAGCGGCACAACCTGGTCATGCTGATCGCACTCGGCGAGACGATCATTTCGATCGGCACCAGCCGTGGGTTCACCGGCGACGATCCGATCACCTGGTCGGTGCTCGCCGGGTCCGCGCTCGGTCTTGTCGTCGTGGCGTTCCTGTGGTGGGCGTACTTCGACATCGCGTCACCCCGCGCCGAGCAGGCGTTGGATTCGGCCTCAACCGGCGCCCGGTCCCGCCTCGCCCGCGACGCCTACACGTTTCTGCACCTGCCGATGATCGGCGGGCTCATCCTGGTGGCGTTCGGGCTCAAGAAGGCGCTGGGCGGGGCGAAGGTCGGCCACCCTGATCGTTGGGACATATCCGAACCGGCGATCCTGTACGGCGGCGTGATCCTGTACCTGCTCGGGTTGGTGGCGTTCGAATGGCGCATCGTTCGGCGGGTGGGCCGCGGCCCCGTGCTCGGCCTCGTACTCGTGGCGCTGCTGATCACGCCGGCCCGCCACCTCACACCTCTGGGATCACTCGCGCTCCTCGCCGGTGCGCTGGTCTGCGTGGTCCTCGCCCACGTGACGGTGCTCAGACGCCGCCACCGCCAACTGCACCGCGCCGTCGCGGTGACCGCCGGCCAGGAGGTCGACGCCACCCCGGAGGAACTCTTCCTGGATCTGGCCTTCGTGTACGCGTTCATCCAGGTCACCGTGCTGATGACCCGACACCCTTCGGCCGTCGGGGTGCTCCAGGGACTGGCCGTGCTGGCGCTGCTGTGGTGGTCCTGGGTCAACTACACCTGGTTCACCACGACGATCCGCAGCGCAGGAACCCGACTGCGACTGATCGTGCTCGCCGCGGTGGCCCTGATCCTGATGCTCGGCGTCGCCATTCCCCAGACGTTCAGCTACGTGCCCGGGGGCCTGCCCGCACCGCTGATCGTCGTTACCGCGTACGGGGCGGTACGCATTCTGCACCTGGTGGTGTTCTGGTTGTCGGTCCGCCGCGATGCCGCCCTTCGCACCCCGGTGATCCTGGCGGCCGCACCGACCGGGGTGGGGATAGGCCTGCTGCTGTGCGCGGTGTTGACCGCCCCGGCCACCGGCAATCCACTCACCCCCTTGACCACCCTGTGCTGGGTCCTCGCCATCCTCATCGACGTTGGCGGCGGCTACCTCATCGGAGCCCGCAACTGGCGGCTGCACTCGGTCAGCCGATGGATGGGCCGCTTCAACCTGGTCATCCTCATCGCGCTCGGCCAAGCGGTCGTCTCCACCGGCATCGCCGTCGGCGACCCGCCCATCTCGATTGCCACTCTCGGAGCCGTCGCGCTGAGCGCGGGAATGCTGTCGGCACTGTGGTGGACCTACGTCGGGACGGATGTCGTCGTCGGCCAACGGTTCGCCGAGCTCGCAACCACCCGCCAACGAGGTGCGCTGGCCCGCGACGCCTACGCGTACCTGCACCTGTTCCTGGTCGGCGGCCTCGTGCTGGTCGCCTTCGGGTTGCGCACGACCCTGCCACAGCCAGGGCAGCATTCGAGCACCCCGATGATGGTCGGGCGGCTCACGCTGGTGTGCGGAATCATCGTGTTCCTACTCGCCGACCATCTCGTGTGGCGACGCGCGCACCGTCGCGCCGGTCGCCGGTGGGCGGTGATCCTGGTCGTCGCCGCGCTGGCCCCCGTGACGATGATGCTGCCGACATTGTGGGCGTTGGTCGTGCTCACGGTGGCGCTGCTCGCCGCGCACGTGTTCGGGCGTTCGGCCACCCCGCCACTGGAGTCGGTGCTCACCGACCGGGCCTGAGTCCCGCGCCTGAATCTCGCCCGCCTCACCGGCGGCGCGGTGTTATCAGCCCCGACTCGTACGCCCACACGACCAGCTGGGCCCGGTCGCGACAGTGCAGCTTGGTCATCGCCCGGTTGACGTGCGTCTTGGCGGTCAACGGGCTGATCACCATGCGTTCGGCGATCTCGTCGTTGCTCAGCCCTCGGGCGACGAGTTCGACGATCTCCTGTTCGCGCGCGGTCAGCACGTCGCGGCCGGCGGCCGGGTCGGCCGGCGGCGGACCTGCGACGAACTCGCTGATCAGCGTGCGGGTGACCACCGGGGCGAGCAGCGCGTCGCCGCGGGCCACCACGGCGACGGCCTGCAACAGATCGGCCGGGTCGGCGTCCTTCAGGAGGAAGCCGCTGGCGCCCGCGCGGAGTGCGGCGAAGACGTAGGAGTCGAGCCCGTAGTTGGTGAGAATGAGTACGCGGACCGCGGCGAGGTCGGGGTCGGCGGCGAGGCGTCGGGTGGCTTCGATGCCGTCGAGTCCCGGCATCTGCACGTCCATCAGCACGACGTCCGGGCGCAGGCGTCGCGACAGTTGGACGGCCGAAGCGCCGTCGGCGGCCTCGCCGACGACCTCCAGGTCGTCCTCGGCGTCGAGCAGCGCCCGGAACCCGGCCCGCATCAGGGCCTGGTCGTCGGCGAGCAGCACCCGGATCATGCCGGCTCCTCCCTCCGGTCGGAGCCGCCACAATCCGTGGCGGACTGAACTGGCCGGACCTCGCGCAAGCGCTCGATCATGCCGGCTCCTCCCTCCAGTCGGAGCCGCCACAATCCGTGGCGGACTGAACTGGCCGGACCTCGCGCAAGCGCTCGATCATGCCGGCTCCTCCCTCCAGTCGGAGCCGCCACAATCCGTGGCGGACTGAACTGGCCGGACCTCGCGCAAGCGCTCGATCATGCTTGTTCGTCCAGCGGGAACCTGGCCCGTACCGCGAAGCCGCCGTCGTCGCGAGCGGCGGCGTGCAGCGTGCCGCCCAGTCCGGTGATCCGTTCCCGCATGCCGCGCAGGCCCACCCCCGGTGTCACCGGCCGGGCCGGTGTGGCCTGGCCGTCGTCGGTCACCGAGACGGTCAGCTGTGCCGGGGCGTACTCGACGTGGATCTGCGCGGTGGCGGGGCCGGCGTGGCGGGCCACGTTGGTCAGGGCCTCCTGCACGACGCGGTATCCGGCCTGGTCGACCTCGGCGGGCAGGCCCCGGGGCTGACCCGTGACGCTCACCTGTACCGGTACGCCGGCCGCCCGGGTCCGCTCGGCGAGTTCGCCCACCCGGGCCAGCCCGACGCAGTCCTCGTCGGAGGGTGAGCGCAGGACGTCCAGCGTCGCCCGCAGTTCCCGCATCGCGGCGCTGCTGGCCTCCTGGATCGCCAGCAGCGTGGCCGACGGTTCCTCGCCGTGCTTGCGGGCCAGGTGCACGGCGATCCCGGCCTGCACCTTGATCACGGAGATGTTGTGGGTCAGCGAGTCGTGCAGATCCCGGGCGATGCGCAGGCGCTCCTCCCCGGCGCGGCGCAACGCCATCTCCTCGCGGGTGCGTTCGGCCTCGACCGCCCGCTGCTCGACCTGTTCCAGGTACGCGCGACGCTGCCGGGCGATGAGCCCGGCGATGTTGGCCGCGAGGAACCAGCCCAGCAGCAGTGCGGTCCGCTCGACGATCTGCTGGCCGGGCCGGCCGGCGGGCGCGACCGAGATGTCGCGGGCCAGGAAGCCGCCGAGGAAGACCAGGCTGGCCAGGGCGGTGACCGATCGGTGCCCCCGCCAGGCGGCGACGTAGACCGCGCCGAGGACGGGGAACGCGGCGGACACCCCGGGGTGCACCCGCAGATGCAGGGCCAGCATCGTGGCGGTCACGGCGATCAACGCCACCACCGGGTAGCGCCGGCACACCGCCAGGGCTGCCGCCATGACCAGGACCAGGGCGACGTCGAGCGCCCGCACCGGCGCGGCGTCGGGCGCGAGCGCGGCGTTGCCGAGCAGGAGGAGGCCGAGGACGAGACCGCTGAGGGCGTACGGCAGATCGCGGCGCATGGTCGCACTGTAGAGCGGCCGTCGTCAGCGGGGCGTCCCGCGAGCGCAGTAGTTGCGGCGTACCGCGGACGCGGTATCGGCGGTGGGGCAAGTGCCTGCGGTGGCACGACGTTTTCCGGTCCCACCGCGGCGAGCATCGAGCCCATGACATACCGCTTCTTCACCCCCGCTCCCCCGAAGGCGGCGACCGGTCGCACCGCGGAGGTCTACCAACAGCTGCGCGACGAGTTCCTCGGGCCGGCGCCCACCTTCCAGGTGCTCTCGGCCGTGCCGGAGGTGCTGGCCGCGACCTGGGCGCTGATGCGTGAGGCGCTGCTCGCCGGGGACGCGTCCCGGGTCGACCGCGAGGTCGTCGCGTCGTCGGTGTCCCGGGCCAACCGCTGCCGGTTCTGCGTCGACGCCCACGTGATGCTGCTGCACGCGCTCGGCGAGCACGAGTTGGCCGAGGCCATCGCCCGGGGCGGGACGCCACCGGAGCCGAGGCACGCCGAGCTCGCCGCCTGGGCCGAGGCCAGCCGCAGCCCCGGAGCCGCCGGCTGGACCAGCCCGTACCGCCCGGAGGTCACCGGCACCCTGCTCGCGTTCCACTTCGTCAACCGGGTCGTCTCGGCGCTGCTCGACCCGGATCTGCTGCCCGGCGGCCTGCAGCGCTCGCGGGCGGTGCGCTCGGTCGGCGGCCGCCTCTACGCCCGGGCGGCCCGGGAGCCGAAGGAGCCGGGCCGCGGCCTGCCGCTGCTCGACGCCGACAGGACGGCGCCACCGGGCTGGGCCGGGGACAGCCCCGTCGGCGTCGCGTACGCGGCGTTGCGGACCGCCGCCCTGCGCGGCGGGGACCTGCTGGGCGACGTCGCTCGCCAGACCATCGCGGCCACCGTGCGCTGGGAGAACGGAAAGTTCCCGGCCCGGCCCGCGGACTGGGCCGTCGATCTGGTCCGCGACGTGCCCGGCACGGACCGCATCGGGACGCGGATCGCGTTGCTGGCGGCGTTCGCGCCCAGCGCGATCAGCATCGGCGACGTCGCCCTCTGGCGGCTCTCCCATCCGGCCGACGCCGACCTGGTGCGGCTGGTCGCGTACGGCGCGATCACGGCCACCGATCACGTCGCCGGGGCACTGGCCCCGGCTCCCCGCTAGGAGGTCACCATGCGCAAGGCCTTTGTCGTCGCCAGTACGGTGCTGCTCGTCGCGTTCGCCCTGCAGTTCGTCTTCGCCGCCGTGGGCGCGTTCACGAAACCCGCGGGTGACGGCGCGTACGCGCTGCACAGCGTCACCGGGATGGCGGTCATCCCGGTCCTCACCCTGCTCACCATCCTGTTCGCCGTGCTGGCGAAGGCGCCGGGCCGGCTCGTCGGTCTGGCGGTCCTGCCGCTCGGCCTCGTCGTCCTGCAGGCGCTCCTCGCCATGCTCGCGAACGCGTTCACCGACGCCGTGGGCGCCAGTACTCCGGTCGGCTTGACCATCGCCGGGCTGCACGCGATCAACGGAATCGTCGCCGTACACGTCGTGGTCGGTGTCCTCCGGGCAGCGCGCACGCTCGCCAGCCCGGCGCCGGCCGCCGCCGCCCAGGTGAGCGTCCGGGAAGGGGAGCCGGCATGACCGTCGGCTCGCTGCTCGCGGCCGACCTGGTGATCGCGGTCCTCGCGGCCGCCGGGTGGCTGGGCGGAGGCGCCGCGTCGGCTGCCCGACGCCGTCCGCTCGCCCTGGGGCTGGCCGCCTTCGCGCTGCTCGCCACGTTGGCCCGCGCGGTCACCATCACCGCGCTCGCCCGCGCCGGCTGGTGGTTCGCGGCGGAGAAGGTCCTCGTCGCCGCCCCGCTGTCGCTCGCGGCGGTGGCCGTCGCCGGACCGCGGCTGCTGCGGGCCCCGGGCGACATCCGGTCCGTCGCGGTCCCGCTCCTCTTCGCCGGGTACGCCGTGAGCGGCGGCCTGCTCGTCACGGTCCTGCACGGCTATCCGGCGTCGCCGGGCCTGGGACTGCTCGCGGTCGCCGGGGTCCTCGCGGCGACCGCGGTGTCCTGGCGCGCCCTCGGGCGGCGCCCGTCCCCGACGGTGTCCCGGGTGGCCCTGGCGGCGGCGGTCGCGGCGCTGGTGACCGGAACCGGGCTCGCCGCCACCCCGGACGCTGCTCCCGCCGTACCCCATGATCACGAATATCGGGACGCGCGGACCGTGGGCGAACCGACCAGGCGGTTCACCCTGACGGCCGGGACCGCCACGGTGAGCGTGAGCGGCCGGGACGTCGGGGCGTGGGCGTTCAACGGGCAGGTTCCCGGGCCGGAGTTGACCGCCACCGTCGGCGACGTCCTTGAGGTGACGCTGCGCAACCGGGACATCGGGCGGGGCGTCACGCTGCACTGGCACGGGTACGACGTGCCGAACAGCCAGGACGGGGTGCCCGGCGTGACGCAGGCGGCGGTGCTACCCGGACAGGAGTTCGTCTACCGGTTCCGCGCCGACCAGGTCGGGACGTACTGGTACCACACGCATGCGGTGTCCGACGTCGGCGTGCGGATGGGGCTCTACGGCGTCCTGGTGGTGCGCCCCGCGCCGCCGACCGGCGTCGACGTGACGGTGCCGGCGCACACGCTGGCCAACCTGCCACTGCCCGCACCGCGGGCGGAGCCGGTGCAGGCGGGAACGCCCGTGCGGCTGCGATTGATCAACACCGACAGCACCACGCACCGGTACGCCCTGGCCGGGACCCCGTTCCAGGTGGCCGCGATCGACGGATCCGATCTGCGGGGCCCCACCCCGCTTGTGGACACCGCCGTGCTGATCCCGGCCGGGGGCCGCTACGACCTGGTGTTCACCGCGCCCGCGACACCGGTGGCGCTGTTCGTGGACGGACGGACGGTGTGGTCGACCGGAGGCGTGTCGGCGGCGACCGGCGGATGGCCGGTGCTGGATCCGCTCGGCTACGGCGTCGGTTCTCCGGTGCCGTGGTCCCGGTACGACAAGGAGTTCACCCTCGTCCTGGATCGCGGCCTCGACCTGCACGGACTGCGTCCGCGCTACGCGCACACCGTCAACGGCGCGGCCGACCCCGACATCCCGCCGCAGGTCGTACGCCTCGGCGACGTCGTCAAGTTCACGATCGTGAACCGATCATCGGTGGTGCACCCGTGGCATCTGCACGGGCATCACGTCCTGGTGCTCTCCCGCAACAAAGAGCCGGCGACCGGGAGTCCCCTGTGGTTGGACTCGTTCGACGTCCGTCCCGGCGACGTCTGGGAGGTGGGGTTCCGGGCCGACAACCCCGGGGTGTGGGCCAACCACTGCCACAACCTGGCGCACGCCGACGCCGGGATGACACTGCACCTGATGTACTCGTGACCCGCCGTCGTGGGAGTGCTGACCTCACCCGTCCCGCGGGGTCGGCGTGACGTCGCCGGGGCGCGAACGCCACCGGCGACTCCGCCGGAGGAGCTCAGTCCTCGTGGGAACCGGCGGCCACGCTGGTCGAGACGGGAGTGCCCAGCTCGACGGTACGGGAGACGGTGCAGAGCCGGTCGTGCGACTGCTGCAGCGCCCGGGGCAGCGCCTCGCGCGCCTTGTCGCCGTCCTCGCCCGCCGGGAACATCACGGTGAACGCGACCGTGAGGTTCTCCATCCGGTTTCCCCCGGTCTCGTCCCGGATCTTGTCGCCGGTGACCTCGACGGAGAACTCGATCGGCTCGGCGCGGCGGCTGGTGATGTAATCGACGTCCACCGCGGTGCACCCGCCGATGGCCGCCAGAAGCAGTTCCACCGGCGTGAAGCTGCCGTCCTCACCCGTGCCCATCGACATCGACCCGCCGCGGCTGTTCCGCACGACGTACTGCCCCATGCTGGTGCGCTCGATCTCGACCGAGCGGAAAGTGTCCGCACTCATGACAGGCACGCTACCGAGGTCCGCTGGTCCCGGGGCCACCGGCCGAGCGATCGTCGGACAAGATCCGGCGGGGAGCATGTCCGCAAGCCTCAGGGGGCAGGAGAATTCCGTGATGAGCCACGCCTCGGACGACCCGGCGGCCACGGCGCTCAGCCGGTGGACCGGCACGGCCGTTCCCAAGCTGCTGGGCGAAGGGATGGAGGGCGCGGTCTACGAGATCGACGAGTCGCGCGTCGCGAAGCTGTGGTACGCCGGCTCTGTCGAGTTGTCGCGCCGGATGGCGAGGTTCTACGACGCCCTCGACACGAGGCCGTTCACATTTCGCGTACCGAGGATCGTGCAGGTCGAGACCGTCGAGGGGCGGGTGGTCACGATCGAGCGGCGGCTGACCGGCACCACGTTGTCGGCCGCCCTCGCGGCCGGCGCGGTGCGACGCGAGGACGCGTACGCCGTCTTTGTCGACGTGGTCCGCGAGCTTGCCGCCGGCGGCACGCTCGCGGCGGCCCGTGAGCTGACGGTGCTGGACGAGGCCTTCCCGCTGTTCGCAGCCGGGGAGGACTTTCCGGTGGCACTCGCGCGGCTCGCGGGACGCCGGGTCGAGCGTTTCCGGCCGGTGCTGGGCCAGGCCGTCGACCGCTTCGAAGCGAAGGCGGGGGCGTTGGCCGGCCGCCTGCTCGACGTCGACACCGGCCGGCGGGCGGTGGTCCACGGTGACCTGACTCCGGCGAACATCCTGGTCGGCACCGCGGGCAGGCCGAGCGCCGTGCTGGACTGGGGCTTCCTGACGACCGAGGGCGACCCGGCGTTCGACGCGGCCGTCGCCGCGGCGATCTTCGACATGTACGGGCACGAGTCGTCGCAGGTCGAACAGGATCTCCTCGACCGGATCGAGGAGCGAATGGGCTATGACCATGCCACGATGCTCGTCTATCGAGCCGCATACTCGCTGATCTCGGCGAATGCCTACGATCCGACGGGCCGGGACGGCCACTTCGCCTGGTGCGTGGCGGCACTCAACCGGGCCGACGTCACCAGGGCCCTGCTGGGCTGACAGGTCAGGACCTGGGTCCGCGGAGGCTGTCGTGCCGAGACAGCGCGTGCTGGCCCGCGTACGTTGACGCCATGGCGACCTTCTGGACCCTGGGCTGCGATGCCGACGATCCCCAGCGGATCGCTGCCTTCTGGGCGCTTGCCCTCGGCTATGTCAAGGAACCCGGTTTCGACGAGCCCGACAACGCGTCCATCGTCGACCCGGATGGCAGGGGCCCCGCCATCGGCTTCCTCAAGGTGCCCGAGGGCAAGTCCGCCAAGAACCGGATGCACATCGACGTCCGGGTGGCGGGCCCCGGTCCCTGGGACATGGCCGAGCGTGCCCGGCTGATCCGGCAGAAGGTGCCCGAGCTGGTGGCCGCCGGTGCGACGGTGGTCCGCGAAGAGCTCTACGGCGACGTGTTGGGGCACGTCGTCATGCGTGACCCCGAGGGCAACGAGTTCTGCGTCGCCTGAGGTCGGTCTCCTTCCACCCCGGTCGGTGATCGATGTAAGAAACGGCGCGCTCGAGTCATTTCCTGGTGACGGAGAAACTCTGACAGGAAGGGCCGGAGCCAGTGCCAGAACCCCAACCGGAGGACCATTTCACCGCCGTTTACCAGGCGCATCACCGGCAGGTGTACGCGTACGCCGTGACCCGAGCCGGTCGCCAGCTGGCCGACGAGGTCGTCGCCGAGACATTCCTGGTGGCGTGGCGGCGGTTGCCGGCGTTACCGATGGCAACGCCGCTGCCATGGCTGCTCGCGGTCGCTCGCAACGTGGTGGGTGAGCGGTACCGCGCGGAGGAACGGCAGCAGGCCGTTGCCGCCGAGATGCGCGCGTGGATCAGTGCCGAGGAGTTGTCCGTCGCCGACGTGGCGGACGGCGTCGCCGAGCGGGCCGCAGTGCTCACGGCTCTGGCCCGGCTGTCCGACGACGACCGCGAACTGTTGACCCTGGTGGCCTGGCACGGGCTGTCGCCGGGTGAGGTGGCTCGGGTCCTCGGCTGTTCCACAGCGACGTACTACGTGCGCCTGCATCGCGCCCGGCGTCACTTGAAGGACGCCATGTCCGCCGCCACCGAACCGGAGTTGCCCCGACCAAACGTCAGGCTGGTCCCGAAGGAGTCGATCCGATGAGCCGCTCAACAGATGTACTGGACCTGCTCGCCAAGGCCCGGCCGGCGCGGCTGGACCCGCCGTCCAACCGGGGCGAGCACACGGCGGACGCCGTCGCCGCCATCGTGACCGGGGCTTCTCCCGTCGAGGCACCGGCCAGGCCCGAGCGACACCGCCGGTCCAGGCGTCCACGGGTGGCTCTGCTCGGGGCGCTGGGGGCTGCGGCCGTCGTCACCGCCGTCGCCGTCGCCGTGGCGGTGACCGGACCGGGCGACGCTCCGCGCCGGGCACCCGGCGCGGCACCCGCCGTCGCGTCGCCGGCCACGCAGACGCCGATGGACTCCAGCCGGTTGCTGCTGGTGGCCGCCGAACGCAGCGACAGCGTTCCGCCGGCGGGCGGGCGCTATCTGACCATCCAGACGGAGAGCGGCTCCGCGGTGCCGGTCAAGGCCGCCGGCGGCGGGTACACCATGATCGCCAGGAGCGGCGGCCAGTACTGGCTGGCCCGCTCCAGCACCGACCGCAGTTGGGTCTTCGGGCAGTCGCTCGGCGCGGTGCCCGCCACCCCCGGCGACGAGGACGCCTGGCGTCGCAGCGGATCGCCCTCCGTCGTGAGGGTCACCAAGCCCAAGCCCTTCGACCTGCAGATCGCCCCGGGCGAGATCCAGGGCAACACCGTCGACGCGGACCATCTCTTCGCCCTCGGTGACCGCAACGTGTCGCAGGCGCAACTCGATGCGCTGCCAACCGACCCCGGCCCCCTCCGCGACGCGCTGCTCAGCCGCTTCCACGGGGGCGGCAGTGACCTGCCCACGGACCGCGACCAGTGGCTGTTCACCGTCGCCGCCAACGTGGTGATCGACCTGCCGGTCAGCAACGAGGTCCGCGCCGCCGCGTACCGCATGCTCGCCGCGTTGCCGGGGGTGCGGGGGCTTGGTGTCGTGCACGACCTGCGCGGTCGGCCCGGGCAGGCGGTCGCCTACCCGCAGGACAGCCCGGGCAACGGCCGTTTCGAGGTGCGCCTGATCATCGACCCGGACACCGGGCAGGCTCTCGGCAAGGAGCTGCGTGCGGTGCAGCCGCGTGGACGGGCGGCGTGGATCGCGCCGGGCGCGCTGTTCGCGTACCAGCTGGTGCTGGTGTCGGAAGGAACCGACGACAACCCGCCGTCCGTGGCCCTGAGGGACTGACCTCGCGCACGCCCAGCCGGCGGCGGCGCTACTGCGCCGCCGCCGCCTTTCAACATTCCGTTGACAACAGCCGGTTCATGTACTGGAATCGGTTCATGACCCAGACCCAGGACGACCCGTTCGCCGCGCCCGACCCGGCTCGGGCCCGGGCCCACCGCACCTACGCGGCGCTCAGCCGGATCACCGAGCGGCACGCCGGCACCGACACCCGTCGGCGTCGCTACGCCAACCCGTACGTGGCCGACCCGTGGGAGGCCGTCGCCCTGGTCACGGCCCTGGCCGCCGGCGGGGCCGAACTCGACGACGGCGAGGAGCCGGTCGACGACGGCGACCTCACCGCCGCGTTGACCCTGCTGCCGCACGTCCGCGCCGAACTCGACGCGCTGGAGTCGGGCCTGTTGACGCTGGCCCGCGCTCGCGGGCTCACCTGGCAGGCGATCGCCTTCGGGCTCGGGCTGGGCAGCGCGCAGGCCGCCCGGCAGCGCTTCGACCGGCTGGCGGACCGCGCCGGAGCGACCGCCGCCGGGCAGTGACCAGGTCGCGGCCGCTCCATCCGCTCTCCTGACAGCGGCGTCAACCCGGGACGGCTACCACCACCTCGGGCAGACTGTGCGGGAAGCCAACCGACGGGAGGGCGCGATGCGGCGCGAGGAGATGCTGGCGTACTGCCTGGCGAAGCCGGGCGCCTGGCTGGACCAGCCGTGGGAGGGCGACGAGGTGGTCAAGGTGGGCAGCCGGATCTTCGCGTTCCTCGGCTCACCGGCGGCCGACCCGACCATCGGGTTGAAGTGCGGCCCGACCCGGGAGGCGGCCGACGAGTGGCTGCACCGGTACCCGTCCGACGCCCGGGTGATGCCCTACATCGGACGGTCCGGGTGGAACACCCTGCGGCTGGACGGCGGGATCGACGACGAGGAGCTGACCGAGGCGGTCGACGCGTCGTACGACGCGGTGGTGGCCAAGCTGCCGAAGCGGGAGCGGCCGACGGTGTGAACAGCCGTGGGTGCCCGCGCGGCGCCCGAGGGGGCGCCGCGCGGGCGCAGGCTCAGCGGGGGACGACCCGTTCGGCGGCCCAGTCCCGCCAGCCGGCCAGCTTGTCCGCCGCGGCGGCGAGCTGGTCGGCGACCGGGCCGGGGCCGGTGGAGCCGGGCGTGATCCGGGCGGCGAGCGCCGAACGGACCGAGAGCACGTCACGCACCGACGGGTCCAGGTGCGCGCTGACCGTCGCCAGGTCGTCGTCGGAGACCTCGTCCAGGGCGCAGTCCCGGGCGACGCAGAGCGCGACCAGCCGGCCGGTGATCTCGTGCGCGTCGCGGAACGGCACGCCCTTGCGGACCAGCCAGTCGGCCACCTCGGTGGCCAGCGAGTAGCCCACCGGCGCGGCGGCGACCAGCCGGTCGACCCGTACCGTCATGGTGGAGATCATGCCGGCCAGCGCCGGCAGCAGCAGCTCCAGCGTGTCGACCGCGTCGAAGGCGGGCTCCTTGTCCTCCTGCATGTCCCGGTCGTACGTCATCGGCAGGCCCTTGAGCATGGTGAGCACGCTCATCAGCCCGCCGACGAGACGGCCGGACTTGCCCCGGGCCAGTTCGGCGATGTCCGCGTTCTTCTTCTGCGGCATGATCGACGATCCGGTGGCGAAGGCGTCGTCCAGCTCCACCCAACCGAACTCCTGCGAGGTCCAGAGCACCACCTCCTCGCCGAGTCGGGACAGGTGCACCCCGGCCAGCGCGGTGACGAAGAGGAACTCGGCGACGAAGTCCCGGTCGGCGACCGCGTCCATCGAGTTGGCGAAGGAGGTGCGGAACCCCAGCTCCTTGGAGACGGCCACCGGGTCCAGCGGCAGCGACGAGCCGGCCAGCGCGCCAGCCCCGAGCGGGCTGACGGCCGTGCGATGGTCCCAGTCGCGCAGTCGCTCCAGGTCGCGCAGCAGTGGCTGCACGTGGGCGAGCAGCCAGTGCCCGAAGGTGACCGGCTGGGCGTGCTGCAGGTGGGTCATCCCGGGCGCCGGGGTCTCCACGTGCCGCTCGGCCTGCTCGACCAGGGCCTCGGCCAGCTCGACCAACCGGCTGGCCACCCCCCGGGCGTGATCGCGCAGGTAGAGCCGCAGGTCGGTGGCGACCTGGTCGTTGCGCGACCGGCCGGCGCGCAGCTTTCCGCCGAGGCTGCCGAGCCGCTCCAGCAGGCCGCGCTCCAGGGCGGTGTGCACGTCCTCGTCGTCGACGGTCGGCCGGAACTGCCCGGAGGCGCAGGCCGCCTCCAGGTCGTCGAGCGCGGCCAGCATCCGGCCCAGTTCCTCGGGATCCAGCAGGCCGGCGCCGGCCAGGACCCGGGCGTGCGCCCGGGACCCGGCGATGTCGTACGGGGCGAGGCGCCAGTCGAACTGCACGCTCACCGACAGCCGGGCCAGGGCCTCGGCAGGGCCGCCGGCGAACCGGCCACCCCACAGGCTGGTCCGGTTGGTGGCGGCGCTGTTCTCGGTCAGGCTCTTGTCGTCCACCCCGCCCATTGTGGTCCCCACGGTCAGGAGCCACCCAGCCGGGCGTCCCGGGCGGCGGCCATCTTGCTCGGCAGGCCCCACAGCTGCACGAAGCCCTTGGCCAGCGACTGGTCGAAGGTGTCGCCGGTGTCGTAGGTCGCCATGCCGAAGTCGTAGAGGCTGGCCTCGGAGCGCCGGCCGGTGACGGTGGCCCGGCCGCCGTGCAGGGTGAGCCGCACCTCGCCGGAGACGTGCCGCTGGGCGTCGTCGATGAACGCGTCCAGCGAGTCCTTCAGCGGCGAGAACCAGAGGCCGTCGTAGACCAGCTCACCCCAGCGCTGGTCGACGCTCTTCTTGAACCGGGCCAGGTCCCGCTCGACGGTGACCGCCTCCAGCTCCTGGTGGGCGGTGATCAGCGCGATCGCGCCGGGCGCCTCGTACACCTCGCGGCTCTTGATGCCGACGAGGCGGTCCTCGACCATGTCGAGCCGGCCGACGCCCTGGGCGCCGGCGCGCCGGTTGAGCTCCAGGATCGCCTGGTACGGGGTGACCGTCTCACCGTCGACGGCGACCGGTACGCCGCCGTCGAAGGTGATCACGACCTCGTCGGCGTCACGCGGCTCCGCCGGGTCGGAGGTGTACGAGTAGAGGTCCTCGATCGGGCCGTTCCAGATGTCCTCCAGGAAGCCCGTCTCGACGGCGCGGCCCCACAGGTTCTGGTCGATGGAGTACGGCGACTTCGCCGACACGTCGATCGGCAGGCCCTTCTCCTCGGCGAAGGCGATGGCCTTGTCCCGGGTCCAGGCGAAGTCCCGGGCCGGCGCGATGATCTTCAGCTCGGGGGCGAGGGCGGCCAGGCCGACCTCGAAGCGGACCTGGTCGTTGCCCTTGCCGGTGCAGCCATGCGAGACGATGGTGCCGCCGTGCTTGCGCGCCGCGGCGACCAGGTGCTTGACGATCAGCGGCCGGGACAGCGCGGAGACCAACGGATAGCGGTCCATGTAGAGGGCGTTGGCCCGGATGGCCGGCAGGCAGTAGTCGGCGGCGAACTCGTCGCGCGCGTCGACCACCTCGGACTCGGCGGCGCCGCAGTCGAGCGCGCGCTGCCGGATCGCGTCGAGGTCCTCGCCGCCCTGCCCGACGTCGACCGCGACCGCGATCACCTCGGCGCCGGTCTGCTCGGCCAGGTAGGGAATGGCGACGGAGGTGTCCAGCCCTCCGGAGTACGCCAGGACGACCCGCTCGGTCATGGTGTGGTGCTCCCTTCAACGTTCTCTTCGCGGCGGGCCCAGCCGGCGAGCTTCTCGCCGAGCGCGGCTCCGCCGTCGGCCTCGCGGGCCACGACGAGGATGGTGTCGTCGCCGGCAATGGTGCCGACGACCTCGGGCAGGCCCGCTCGGTCCAACGCGCTGGCCAGGTAGTGAGCTGCGCCCGGCGGGGTGCGCAGTACGGCGATGTTGCCGCTGGAGTCGACCCCGTTGAGCAGCTCGTGCAGCAGCCGGACCAGCCGGGCGGGGGCCGCCTCGGCGTCGCGCAGCGGCCGGTGGCCGTCCTCGGGGATCAGGTAGACGGCCCGCCCGTCACCGCCGCGGGCCTTGACCGCGCCCAGCTCCTCCAGGTCCCGCGACAGGGTGGCCTGGGTGACTCCGACGCCGTCTCCGGCGAGCAGGTCGGCCAGTTCGGTCTGCGAGCGGATCGCCTTGTCCCGGATCAGCTCGACGATGCGGGCGTGCCGGGCGGCGCGTGTCAGCGGGGTGGTCATCGGATCTCCCTGGTCACGGTGGCGTCCGGCGCCGCCGCGTCCGGGTTCGCTTCCCCGAGCAGGAACGTGAGCAGCGCCTTCTGGGCGTGCAGCCGATTCTCCGCCTGGTCGAAGACCGCGCTGCGCGGGCCGTCGAGCACCTCGTCGGTGATCTCCTCGCCGCGGTGTGCGGGCAGGCAGTGCAGCACGATCGCGCCCGGCGCGGCCTGCGCGAGCAGCTCGGCGTTGACCTGGTACGGCAGGAACGGGGTGATCCGGTCCAGCCCGTCGGCCTCCTGGCCCATCGAGGTCCAGGTGTCGGTGGCGATCACGTCGGCGCCCTTGACGGCTTCGGCCGGGTCGGTCAGCACGCTCACCGAACCGCCGGTGCCGGCGGCGATCTCGGTGGCCCGGGACACCACCGCGGCGTCGGGGGCGAAGCCGGCCGGCCCGGCCACCCGTACGTGCATCCCGGCGGTCACCCCGGCCAGCAGGTAGGAGTGGGACATGTTGTTGGCCGCGTCGCCGAGGTAGGCGAGGGTACGCCCGGCGGTGCCGCCGCACCGCTCCCGGATGGTGAGCAGGTCGGCCAGGAGCTGGCAGGGGTGGAAGCCGTCGGTGAGCGCGTTGACGACCGGCACGGTGGCGCCCCCGGCGACCTCGGCGATCCGGTCGTCGCCGTGGGTGCGCAGCACGATCGCGGCGACGTAGCGGGACAGCACCCGCCCGGCGTCGGCGAGGGTCTCACCCCGGCCGAAGTGGGTGACCTGGGTGTCCACCACGAGCGGGTGCCCGCCCAGCTCGGCGATGCCGGCGTCGAAGGAGATCCGGGTGCGCAGGCTCTGCTTGTCGAAGAGCACCGCCACCGAACGCGGCCCGGCGAGGGGCTGGTAGCCGAACCGGTCGGCCTTCATCCGGGCGGCCAGGTCGAGCACGGCCGACTGCTCGGCCGGGCTGAGGTCGTCGTCCCGCAGGAAGTGCCGGCTCATGCGTTCGTCTCCGTCGTGGTGGGCTGGACCGGCGTCGAGGGCCGGGGTGACGTCGGCCCCGCCGGGGGGCGCCGCTGGCCGAGCTCCGACGCGAACGCGGCGACGGGAGCCGGCGCGGTGGCGTCGAGCGCGGCGGGCAGGGCGGCCAGGAAGGCGTCGACCTGCTCGGCGGTGAGGATCAGCGGCGGGGCGAGCCGGAGCACGCCCGGCTGCACCGGGTTGACCAGGAAACCCGCCGCGCGCAGCGCCTCGCCGAGCGCCGGGGCGACCGGCTCGGTCAGCACCACGCCGAGCAGCAGCCCGGCGCCGCGCACCCCGGCGACCAGCGGGTGGCCCAGCGCCTCGATCCCCCGGCGCAGCCGCTCGCCGACCCGCTTGACGTGGTCGAGCAGGCCCTCGTTGGCGATGGTCGCCACCACGGCCAGGGCGGCGGCGCAGCTGATCGGGTTGCCACCGAAGGTCGTACCGTGCGAGCCCGGGGTGAGCAGGTCGGCGGCCCGACCGAAGGCCAGCGTGGCGCCGAGCGGCAGCCCGCCGCCGAGCCCCTTGGCCAGGGTGATCACGTCCGGCTCGACGCCCTCGGCCTGGTGGGCGAACCAGTGCCCGGTCCGCCCGATGCCGGTCTGCACCTCGTCGAGCACCAGCAGCGCGCCGTGCCGCGCGGTGATCAGCCGGGCCGCGGCCAGGTAGCCGGCGGGCGGCACGACCACGCCGCTCTCGCCCTGGATCGGCTCCAGGATGACCATGGCGGTGGCGTCGCTGACCGCCGCCTCCAACGCGGCCACGTCGCCGTAGTCGACGTGGGTGACCTCGCCGGGCAGCGGGCGGAACGGGTCGGCCTTGGCCGGTTGACCGGTGAGCGCGAGCGCGCCCATGGTCCGGCCGTGGAAACCGCCCCGGGTGGCGACCACGTGGGTGCGGCCGGTACGCCGGGAGAGCTTGAACGCCGCCTCGTTCGCCTCCGCCCCGGAGTTGGCGAAGAAGACCCGGCCCGGCCGGCCGGCCAGCGCCAGCAGCAGCTCGGCCAGGGCGACCGGCGGCTCGGCGACGAAGAGGTTCGAGACGTGGCCGAGGGTGGCGACCTGCTTGGAGACGGCGGCGACCACGGCGGGGTGGGCGTGGCCCAGGGCGTTCACCGCGATCCCGCCCACCAGGTCGACGTACTCCCGGCCGGTGTCGTCGACCACGACGGCGCCCGAGCCGGCGACCAGCGCCAGTGGCGGCGTGCCGTAGTTGTCCATCATGGCCTGGCCCCAGCGCTGCACCAGGCTGCTCATGACTCCATCACCATCGTTCCGAATCCTTCCGTGGTGAAGACCTCGAGCAGCGTGGAGTGGGCGACCCGGCCGTCGACGACGTGCGCGGCGGGCACGCCCCCGCGCACCGCCCGCAGGCAGGCCTCCATCTTCGGCACCATCCCCGACTCCAGGGAGGGCAGCAGCTTCGCCAGGTCGTCGGCGCTGATCTCGGAGATCAGGCTGGCGGCGTCCGGCCAGTCGGCGTAGAGGCCGGCGACGTCGGTGAGCACCACCAGCTTGCGGGCCTGCAACGCGATCGCCAGCGCGGCGGCGGCGGTGTCGGCGTTGAGGTTGTGCAGCACCCCGTCGGCGTCCGGCGCGACGGTCGAGATCACCGGGATCCGGCCGGCGTCGATCAGGTCGGTGACGGCCGAGATGTCGACCGACTCGACGTCGCCGACCTGGCCGACGTCGACCGGTTCGCCGTCGACGTACGCCGGCCGGCGTACCGCGGTGAACAGCCCGGCGTCCTCGCCGGAGAGGCCGACCGCGAACGGGCCGTGCGCGTTGATCAGCCCGACCAGTTCCCGGCCCACCTGGCCGACCAGCACCATCCGGACCACGTCCATCGCCTCCGGGGTGGTCACCCGAAGGCCACCGCGGAACTCGCTGGCGATGCCGAGCCGGCCGAGCATGGCCGAGATCTGCGGCCCGCCGCCGTGCACGACGACCGGCTTCAGGCCGGCGTAGCGCAGGAAGACCATGTCGGCGGCGAAGGCCCGCTGCAGCTCGGGGTCGACCATGGCGTTGCCGCCGTACTTGACCACCACGGTCGAGCCGGAGAAGCGGGCCAGCCAGGGCAGCGCCTCGATCAGCGTGGCGGCCTTGGCCTGGGAGCGGGTGAGGTCGGCAGAGAGGGTCATGAGGAGTAGGCCGAGTTCTCGTGCACGTACGCGTGGGAGAGGTCGTTGGTCCAGACGGTGGCCGCGGCGGCGCCGGCGTTCAGGTCGATCCGGATCGTCACGTCCCGCCCGGTCAGGTCGACCTTCGACCGGTCCTCGGCGGCCGCGCCGGCCCGGCACACCCAGACCCCGTTGACCGCGACGTCGACAGCGTCCGGCTCGAACGCGGCGGCGGTGGTGCCGACCGCGGCGAGGATCCGCCCCCAGTTCGGGTCGTTGCCGAACAGCGCCGTCTTGACCAGGTTGTTGCGGGCCACCGCCCGGCCCACCTCGACCGCGTCGTCCTCGCTCGCGGCGCCGACCACGTCGATGGCGATCTGCTTGGTGGCGCCCTCGGCGTCGGCGATCAGCTGCTGGGCCAAGTCGTGGGCGGCGGCGGTAACCGCGGCGGTCAGCTCCGCCCGGTCGGGCGTGATGCCGGAGGCCCCGCTGGACAGCAGCAGCACGGTGTCGTTGGTGGACATGCAGCCGTCGGAGTCGATCCGGTCGAAGGTGACCCGGCACGCCTCGCGCAGCGCCGCGTCCAGCTCCTCCGGCCCGGCCACCGCGTCGGTGGTCAGCACGCAGAGCATGGTGGCCATGGCCGGCGCCAGCATGCCGGCGCCCTTGGCCATGCCTCCGACGGACCAGCCGCTGCCGGCCACGACGGTGGTCTTCGAGCGGGTGTCCGTGGTCATGATCGCCTCGGCGGCGGAGAGCCCACCGTCGCGGGCCAGCCCACGAACGGCCGTGCGCACCCCGGAGAGCAGCGCGGGCATGGGCAGCCGCTCGCCGATCAGGCCGGTGGAGCAGACCGCGACCTCGCCGGCGCCCAGGATCAGCCGGGGGCTGGCCGCGGTGAGCGTGGCGGCGGCGTGCTCGGCGGTGGCGTGGGTGTCCTGGAAGCCGGCCGGGCCGGTGCAGGCGTTCGCGCCGCCCGAGTTGAGCACGACGGCCCGGACCACGCCGCCGCGGACCACCTGCTGGGTCCAGAGCACCGGTGCGGCCTTCACCCGGTTGGCGGTGAAGACCGCGGCGACGCCCGCGTCCGGTCCGTCGTTGAGCACCACGGCCACGTCGGCCGCGCCGCTGGGCTTCAGCCCGGCGGCCACCCCGGCCGCCCGGAAGCCCCGAGGGGCGGTGACGGTCACGGGGTGACCCCCCAGACCGAGAGGCCGGTGGTCTCCGGCAGGCCGAACATCAGGTTGGCGTTCTGCACGGCCTGGCCGGCCGCGCCCTTGCCCAGGTTGTCCAGCGCGCTCAGCACGATCAGGCGGCGGGAGTCGACGTCGACGGTGGCCTGCAGGTGGCAGGAGTTGGAGCCGAGCGTGGCGGCGGTGTGCGGCCAGCGCCCCTCGGGCAGCACGTGCACGAACGGCGAGTCCGCGTACGCCTCGGCGAGCACCGCCTGCGGGTCCACGCCGCGGGCCGGCACCGCGGTCACCGTGGCCAGGATGCCGCGGGGCATCGGCGCGAGAACCGGGGTGAAGGAGAGGCTGGTCGCCCCGGTCGCCTGCTTGATCTCCGGCACGTGCTGGTGGGTGCCGACCCGGTAGGGCGACAGGTCCCCCATGACCTCGCTGGCCAGCAGGTGCGCCTTGGCGGCCCGCCCCGCCCCGGAGGTGCCGGAGGCGGCGACCACGACCACGTCGGCCGGCTCCGCCGCGCCGGCCGCGATCAGCGGGGCGAGCGCCAGGGTGATCGTGGCGGCGTAGCAGCCGGTGTTGGCCACCCGGGTGGAGCCGGCGATCAGCTCCCGCTGCCCGGGCAGCTCCGGCAGGCCGTAGGTCCACTGCCCGGCGTGGGTGCCGCCGTAGTACTGCGCCCAGTCGTAGGGGTTGGCGAGCCGGTGGTCGGCGCCGAGGTCCACGATCCGGACGTCGGCGGGCAGCTGGGCGGCGAGCGCCGCCGACTCGCCGTGCGGCAGGGCGAGGAAGACCAGGTCCGCCTCGGCCAGGGTCTCCGGTCCGGTCGCGCCGAGCACCAGGTCCAGCCCGGTGAGCTGCGGGTGTACGACATCGACGCGGTGCCCGGCCTGGCTGTGTGCGGTGGCGGCGACCAGTTCGAACTCCGGGTGCCCGGCGATCAGGCGGAGCAGCTCCCCGCCGGCGTAACCGCTGGCCCCGGCGACCGCGACTCGGATCCCCATACTCACCTCCGCATGACTATGCACCGAAGGCTAGCAGCGATGATCTCCGTCCGCAAGTTCATGCAGCGGATTGCATGAAGATGAGAAATGGCTTGCGTCACCCCTGACCGAGACGCGAACGGGCCCCGGCCGTCAGCTGACAGCCGGGGCCCGTTGATCCGTCTCAGGCGCCGCGCAGGGTGGCGCCGAAACGCTCGGCGGCCACGGCGACCGCCGCGTCCCGGGCGGCCACCGCCTCCTCCACGGTCAACGTCCGGTCCGGCGCCCGGAAGGTGAGCTTGTACGCCAGCGACCGGCGCCCGGCGCCGAGCTGCTCCGAGGCGTACACGTCGAAGAGCCGCACATCCTCCAGCAGCTCGCCGGCGCCCTCGGTGAGGGCGCGCTGCACCTCGGCCGCGGGCACCGTCTCGTCGAGAACCAGCGCCACGTCGATCAGCGCCGGCGGGAAGCCGGAGACGGTCGGCGCGGGCAGCACCGGCGGCGCCGGCACCAGATCGAGGTTCAGCTCCATGGCGCTGGTCCGCCGGGGCAGCTCCAGCGCCGCGACGGCCGTCGGGTGCAGTTCGCCGGCGTGCCCGACGACGGTGCCGTCGACCAGCAGCTCGGCGCAGCGGCCCGGGTGCCACGGCGCGTACTCGGCGGCCCGGACCTCGACCCGGTCCGCCGGGATGCCGGCGGCGGCGAGCACCGTGCGACCGGCCTCGACCGCGTCCGCCCAGCCGGCCACCCGACCCGGGCCCCACCAGCCGGAGAGCTCCACCTCGCCGGTCAGCACCGCGGCGACGTGCCGGGGCTGGTCGGGCACGACCGCGTCGGCGGCGGCGAACTCGGCGTCGGTCGGACGCCGGTCCACCCCCATCGCCGGCGGACTGCCCGCGCCGGGGCGCGGATGGAACACCGCTCCGATCTCGTAGAGCGCGACGTCGCGGTGGCCCCGACCGAGGTTGCGCTTGAGGGTCCCGAGCAGCGGGCCGAGCAGCGTGGTGCGCAGCAGCGGCTCCTCGTCGGAGAGCGGGTTGGCCAGCCGCACCGCCTGCCGACGAGGGTCCTGCTCGGGCAGGCCGAGCAGGTCGGGCAGCTCGGGCGAGACGAACGGGTGGGCCAGCACCTCGACGTACCCGTGCTCGGCCAGCGATCGGGCGACCGCCCGGCGCCGACGCTGCTGCCAGGTCAGCCCGCGGCCGGCCGGCGCCAGCGGCAGCACCGACGGCACCCGGTCGTAGCCGTCGAGGCGGACCACCTCCTCGACCAGGTCGGCCGGGTCGGTCAGGTCGGGCCGCCAGCTCGGCGGGATGACGGTCAGCGCCAGCCCGGCCCCGGCGGCGACGCCGACGGCACCCGGATCCTCGGCCAGCCGGTCCGAGCCCTGAGCCACGGTGCAGCCGACCTGCTCCAGCAGGGCGACCACCCGCGCCGGCGGGTAGTCGACCCCGATCCGCCGGGTCGGCAGGTCCACCGGCAGGGTCACCGGGGTACGCGGCCGGACGTGGTCGATGTCCAGGATCTCGTCGCCCACGACGCCGCCGCCGTACTCGGTGAGCAGCCGCACCGCCCGCTCCAGCGCGACCAACGCCAGGGCCGGGTCGACGCCCCGCTCCCAGCGCTTCGCCGCCTCGCTGAACAGCTTGTGCCGGCGGGCGGTGCGCCCGACCATCACCTGATCCCAGTGCGCGGCCTCGAAGAGCACGTTGGTGGTGTCGGCGACGACCTCGCTGGTCTGGCCGCCCATCACCGCGGCCAGCGAGATGGGGCCGGTCTCGTCGCAGATCACCATGTCCTCCGGCGCGAGCACCCGCTCGACGCCGTCCAGGGTGGTCAGCTTCTCCCCCGCCTCGGCCCGGCGGACGACGAGAGGCCCGGCGATCCGGTCGGCGTCGAACGCGTGCATCGGCTGGCCCAGTTCGAGCATCACGTAGTTGGTGATGTCGACCGGCAGCGAGATGCTCCGGACGCCGGCGGTGGTCAGCCGCCGCTGCATCCAGCCGGGCGTGGGCGCGGCCGGGTCGACGCCGCGGACCATCCGGGCGGCGAACCGGTCGCAGCCGACCGTGTCGCGCACCTGCACCGGGTACGCCGGCTGCGGGGTGCCGCCCGGCGCGGGCGCCAGGCCCGGGTCGCGGAACGGCACACCGAGCGCGTGCGACAGCTCCCGGGCCAGGCCGCGCAGGCTCAGCGCGTACCCCCGGTCGGGGGTGATCTCCAGCTCCAGCACGACGTCGTCGAGGCCGACGACCGGGCGCGCGTCGTCGCCCGGCTTCGCCGGCGTCTCGGCGGGCAGCACGATGATGCCGGAGTGGTCGTCACCGAGGCCCAACTCCTTGGCCGAGCAGATCATGCCGTTGGAGTTGTGGCCGTAGGTCTTGCGGGCGCCGATGGCGAAGCCGCCGGGCAGCACTCCGCCGGGGAGGATGACCACCACCCGGTCGCCGACGGCGAAGTTGCGCGCTCCGCAGACGATCTCCTGCGGTTCGCCGGTGCCGTTGGCGGCGCCCACGTCCACGCGGCAGAACCGGATCGGCTTCTTGAAGCCGGTGAGCTCCTCGATCTCCAGCACCTCACCGACCACCAGCGACCCGGTGACGGTCTCCCGCAGGTCCACCGCGGAATCGACCTCGATACCGAGGTCGACCAGGGCCTGCTCCAGGTCACCGGTGGGCAGGTCGGCGGGGAGGTCGACGTACTCCCGCAGCCAGCTGACAGAAACTCGCATGACTCAGACCACCGTCTCCGTAACTCGTACCCGCATCGTCTACGCCTCGGTCCCGAGCGCCCGGCTGAACCGGACGTCGCCCTCGAAGAGATGGCGGATGTCGCTGATTCCGTGCTGGACCATCAGCGTCCGGTCGATGCCCATGCCGAAGGCGAAGCCGGAGTAGACCTCCGGGTCGATGCCGCAGGCGCGCAACACCCGGGGGTTCACCATCCCGCAGCCACCCCACTCGACCCACTGGGGACCGTCACGGTGCTCCGGGAACCAGACGTCGAACTCGGCCGACGGCTCGGTGAACGGGAAGTAGTGCGGCCGCCAGCGGGTCTTCGCGTCCGGGCCGAAGATGGCGCGGGCGAAGTGGTCCAGCGTGCCGCGCAGGTGCGCCATGGTGATGCCCTTGTCCACCACCAGGCCCTCCGCCTGGTGGAAGACCGGGCTGTGCGTGGCGTCCACCTCGTCGGTGCGGTAGACCCGGCCGGGGCAGATCACGTAGATCGGCGGCTTGCGGCTGAGCATGGTGCGGGTCTGCACGTTCGAGGTGTGCGTGCGCAGCACCAGGCCGGAGCCGTCCGCGGGCGCGACGTAGAAGGTGTCCATCAGCCCCCGCGAGGGGTGGTCGGCGGGAATGTTGAGCGCGTCGAAGTTGACCCACTCCAGCTCGACCTCGGGGCCCTCGGCCACCTCGTAGCCCATCCCGACGAAGAGGTCGCTCACCTGCTCCATCACCGTGGCCAGCGGGTGCCGGGCGCCACGCGGGCGGCGCTCGTGCGGCAGCGTCACGTCGACCCGCTCGGCCACCAGCATCCGCTCGGCGTGTTCGCGCTCCAACACCTCGGCGCGGGCGGCGTAGCCGGCCTCGATCGCCCGGCGGGCCTCGTTGACCCGCTTGCCGGCTTCGGACTTGGCCGCCGGCGGCAGCGCGCCGATCTCCCGGCGGGCCAGTGAGATCGGCGCCCGGTCACCGAGGTGGGACGGGCGCAGCGCGGTCAGCGCGTCCGGGTCACCGGCGGCGGCGAACGCCTTCTCGGCGTCGGCGACGGCCTCGGCCAGGGCGGCCGGGTCGAGCAGGGCGACCTGCTTCGGATCGTACGGATCGTTGCGGTAGCTCATGGCGTACGGGCACTCCCTCACGGCGGCGCCGGCCCTCGCGGGACGGCGAAGCGAGTCTACGGACGCGCGGCTGTGCCGCAGCCCGCCGGTGGGAGTTGTGCAGGGAGCGAGTCAGGCCCGCCGCCCGCCGACACCGGCGGGCTGGCTAAACGAACGCCGTGGCGCGTTCATCGACGACTACTTCTCCCCTGCTGTGCCGTGCGCGTGACCCAGTGGTGGTCATCGCTGTGCTCTGGCTGAAGCGTACAGGCAGACCGCGGCGGCCGCAGCCAGGTTGAGGCTCTCCGCGCGCCCGTGCAGCGGCACCCGGACCCGGGCGTCGGCGGCCTCGGTCAGCGCCGGCGGCAGCCCGTGCGCCTCGGAGCCGAAGAGCCAGGCGGTCGGCGCGGCGAGTCGGCCGGCGTCGGCGAGGTCGTCGAGGTCCGCCTCGCCGTAGCCGGTGGTGGCGAGAATCGAGAGTCCGGCGGCGCGCAGCGCGTCGACCGCCTGGACCGTGTCGGCGGCGCGCACCACGTCGACGTGGAAGAGGCTGCCGGCGGAGGCCCGCACGCACTTGCCGTTGTAGGGGTCGACGGCGTCGCCGGCGAAGACCACCGCACCGGCGCCCGCCGCGTCGGCGGTGCGCAGCACGGTGCCGGCGTTGCCCGGGTCGCGGATCTCGGCGAGCACCGCGACCAGCCGGGGCGCGCCGGCGAGGGCCTGCGCCAGCGGCACGTCGAGGTGCCGGCAGACGGCGACCAGGCCCTGCGGGGCGACGGTCTCGGCGAGGGCGGCCAGCGCGTCGTCGGTCACCTCGGAGACCGGCACGCCACCGCCGGCGGCCAGCGCGGCCAGTTCGGCGTGGCGGTCCAGCGCGGTCGGCGTACCGAACAGCTCGGTGACCACGCCGGGGCGGGTGAGGGCCTCGCGGACGGCCTGCGGGCCCTCGGCGAGGAAGCGGCCGGTGGTGTCGCGGTCGCGGCGGCGGTGCAGCCGGCGGGCGGCGACCACCCGGGGCGTACGCGGGGTGAAGAGCACGGTGGCGTTCCCTCGGGCACCAGCGAGGCGCCCCCCAGGGGTCGGTGACGACATGGGGGACGCCTCGGTCAGCCGCAGGGGATCAGGCGGCCTGGGCCGCCGCGCCGCCGGTGCCCTCGGCCGCGACCGCGGCCCGGGCCAGCTCGACGATCGCCGCGAACGCGGCGGCGTCGTTGACGGCCAGGTCGGCCAGGATCTTCCGGTCGACCTCGATGCCGGCCAGCCGGAGACCCTGGATCAGGCGGTTGTAGGTCATCCCGTTGGCGCGGGCGCCCGCGTTGATCCGCTGGATCCAGAGCTGCCGGAAGTCGCCCTTGCGGTCGCGACGGTCCCGGTAGGCGTACTGCATCGAGTGCAGCACCTGCTCCTTGGCCTTGCGGTACAGCCGGGAGCGCTGACCGCGGTAGCCGCTCGCGGTCTCCAGCAGGGTACGGCGCTTCTTCTGGGCGTTCACAGCCCGCTTGACGCGTGCCATCTCAACTCCTTCTTACGTCGGGGTGGCGCGCGTCAGCGGCCGAGCAGCTTCTTGATGCGCTTGACATCGGCCTTGGCCAGCACGACCGTGCCGGTCAGCCGCCGGGTCTGGGTGGAGGGCTTCTTCTCCAGGTTGTGCCGGAGGCCGGCCTGCTGGGCAACGATCTTGCCCTTGCCGGTCACCTTGACTCGCTTACCCATACCCGTGTGGCTCTTCATCTTCGGCATGTGGAACGTCTCTCCCCTGTTACTCGCCGCTGTTGTCGGCGACTGCGCCGGTCTCACCGGCTGCTGCGGTCTCGCCGGTCGCCGCGGTCTGACCGGCTGCCGGAGCGGCGGACTCGTCCGCAGCCCGGTCCCGGGGCCCGCCGCGGGACGCCGTGGCGGCGACCGCGGAGGCCTTGACGGCCCGGTGCGGAGCGAGAACCATGATCATGTTTCGGCCGTCCTGCTTCGGAGCGGCCTCGACGTATCCCAGGTCCGTGATCTCGGATTCGAGCCGGCGCAGGAGCCGGTAACCCAGCTCCGGGCGGCTCTGCTCGCGACCGCGGAACATGATCGTCACCTTGACCTTGTCGCCCGCCTTGAGGAACCGCACCACGTGACCCTTCTTGGTCTCGTAGTCGTGCGGGTCGATCTTCGGCCGGAGCTTCATCTCCTTGATGACGGTCTGCTGCTGATTACGCCGCGCTTCGCGCGCCTTGAGTGCGCTCTCGTACTTGAACTTGCCGAAGTCCATGAGCTTGCACACCGGCGGGCGCGCCATCGGCGCAACCTCGACCAGGTCCAGATCGACGTCCGCGGCCAGCTGAAGGGCGCGCTCCAGTGGGACAATGCCCACCTGCTCACCCTCGGGGCCGACCAGTCGGACCTCACGTGCCCGGATCTGCTCGTTAACGCGTGGTTCGACGCTGATGGGGCCTCCTCGAGTCGAGTGTCTGCTCTGTGCCGACCCTGCGGCCCCCGGGTGGGAGCCGAGCCGGAAAGCAGAAGGCCCCGGCGCATGCCAGGGCCCGCTCGACCGGTCGGCACGATCACAGGATCGCGCATCCGGTGCCGGGATGTGCCCGGAACCGGGGACCGGACCCGGCCACCGTGGTGGCGACGCGGGTGGGAGCAGGCGCTCCACTTTCATGGCTGCCGGGTCACGTGCGGACTTGCTCGCACGAGAAGACAGCCTGGTCGACTCGACAACACTACACCCTGGGCCGACTCGCCCCCAAATCGGGCGGGAACGGGACGGGTCAGCGGCCGGTGGCGCCCTCGCCGAGCCGGGCCAGGTGCGCCTGGTGCAGCCGGCGCAGGGCGCGGACGCCCTCGACGGCCAGCTCCTTGTCGGCGGCCTGGAGGGCGACGATCGGCAGCAGGTCGTCGTCGTGCAGCTCCAGGCTGGCCCACGGGGCGCCCCGGTCGAAGCGGACCCCGCGGACGACCTCCCACGGCAGCTCGTAGGAGCCGAGCACGTTGCGCACCCGGACCCCCCGCGCGTCGGCCTCGACCCGGGGCCGGGTGAAGAGCAGGAAGCCGAGCGCGCCGAGGACGCCGAGGCCGACCATGGCGATCTGGTCGCCGCGCTGGAAGGTGCCGTAGCCGTTGCCGGTCGGGCCGCTGAGCGAGGTGGCCACCGCGGTGAAGACCACCAGCAGGACGGCCGCCGAGGACCAGCAGACCACCCGGATACGACGGGGCCGGAGGCGGATCAGCTCGGGTTCACTCACCCCACCAGTCTGCCATCCGGCCCCGCCGGGCCGGTCACCGCCACACGGGCCGGGTCAGAGCCGGCAGGCGTGGATGTTGGTGACCAGGATGGCCCGGGCGCCGAGCTCGTAGAGCTCGTCCATGATCCGGTGCACGTCGTCGCGGAGCACCATGGCCTGCACCGCGACCCAGCCCTCCCGGTGCAGCGGCGAGACGGTGGGCGACTCGATGCCCGGGGTCAGCGAACTGGCCCGGTCCAGCAGACCGGCCGGCACGTCGTAGGCGAGCATCACGTAGCGGCGGGCCACCAGCACCCCGTGCAGGCGGCGCAGCAGCTGGGCGGCCTGCGGGTGCGCCGGCGCGTCGGCCCGGCGGACCAGCACCGCCGACGAGCGCAGCAGCGGCTCACCGAAGACCACCAGCCCGGCCTGGCGCAGCGTCGCGCCGGTCTCCACCACGTCGGCGACCACATCGGCGACGCCGAGCCGGACGGCGTTCTCCACCGCCCCGTCGAGGCGGATCACGTCGGCCTTCACGCCCAGCTCGGCGAGGTGCCGCTCGACCAGCCCCGGGTACGCGGTGGCGATCCGGTGCCCGCCCAGCTCCTGGACGGAGTCGGTGGCGTCGGGGCGGGCCGCGAAGCGGAAGGTGGCCCGGCCGAAGGCGAGGTCCACCACCTCCTCGGCGGGCGCGCCGGAGTCGATCAGCAGATCCCGGCCGGTGATGCCGAGGTCGAGGTCACCGGAGCCGACGTAGGTGGCGATGTCCTTCGGGCGCAGGTAGAAGAATTCGACGTCGTTCGGCTCGTCCCGGCAGACCAGGTCCTTCGGGTCGGTGCGCTGGCGGTAGCCCGCCTCACGCAGCATCTGGGCGGCCGGCTCGGCCAGGGTGCCCTTGTTGGGGATGGCGACACGCAGCATGACGGAGTGCTCCTTGCAGTCGATTCAGATCAACGACGGGGCGCACTCACAGATGTCGGTAGACGTCCTTGAGCTCCAGACCGGTGGCGAGCATCAGCACCTGGGTCTGGTAGATCAGCTGGGAGATCTCCTCGGCGGCCCGTTCCCGGCCCTCATGCTCGGCGGCCATCCACGACTCGGCCGCCTCCTCGACGACCTTCTTGCCGATGAAGTGCACGCCCCGCTCGAGCGCGGCGACCGTGCCCGAGCCGGGAGTGCCGGCGGCGGCCTTGGCCTGCAGCTCGGCGAACAACTCCTCGAACGTCTTCACACCGCGATTCTTCCAGCCGCCCCGACGGCCCGGCTCCGCCGGGTCAGATCCCGCTCACCCAGCGGGACCGGCCGGCCGCGCCCGCGCGGCCACCGGCGGGCGCCGCCGCCCCGGCAACGGAGCCGCATCGTTCCGGCGACAATTCCCTACCTAGTTGGTGGGACACTCTTCGGAACGTCGCCGCGCCCGTCCTACGCTGTCGGCCATGGGACGCAGCTCACGTATCGTCGCGCTCACCGCCGCCACCGCCGCCCTGCTCGCGGTCGCCGGCTGCGCGCCGCAGGACGACGAATCCCCCACCGACACCGCCAGCAGCGGCGCGGCCTCCTGCAGCAAGGAGAGCCTGCGCACCCGCACCCCGGGCAAGCTCACCATCGCCACCGACGAGCCGGCGTACGAGCCGTGGTTCCGGGAGAACAAGCCGGAGAGCGGCGAGGGCTTCGAGGCCGCCGTGGCGTACGCGGTCGCGGAGAAGCTCGGCTACGCCCGGGCGGACGTCACCTGGACCCGGGTCAAGTTCGACACCGCCATCGCCCCCGGCCCGAAGAACTTCGACTTCGACATCAACCAGTTCTCCATCACCGAGGAACGCAAGAAGGCGGTCGACTTCTCCGCCCCCTACTACCTGGTGCGGCAGACCGTGATCGCGCTGAAGTCGTCGAAGATCGCCGGCAGGACCGCGCTGGCCGACCTGCGCGACGCCAAGCTCGGGGCCCAGGTCGGCACGACCAGCTATCAGGCGATCACCGACGTGATCAAGCCGACGGTCGCCCCGCAGGTCTACAACAGCAACGACGACGCCAAGAAGGCCCTGCAGAACGGCCAGCTCGACGGTCTGGTGGTGGACCTACCGACCGCGTTCTACATCACCGGCGCGGAACTCACCGACGCGACAATCGTCGGGCAGGTGCCGCAGGTCGGCACCCCGGAGGCGTTCGGGCTGCTGCTGGACAAGGGCTCCCCGCTCACCGGCTGCGTCAGCGGCGCGGTCGGCCAACTCACCGAGGCCGGCACGCTCACCCAGCTGGAGCAGAAGTGGCTCGCCCAGGTGGCGGGGGCGGCCGAGCTCCGGTGAGCCTGCTGCACCACACCCCCTCGGTGGCCCAGCGGCGCCGGGCCGCGTACCGGCGCCGCCAGACGACCCGCAGCGTGCTGATCGCCGCCGCCTCCACGGCGGTGCTCGGCACGCTGCTCGTCGTCGCGGTCACCGGAGCGCCGGGCTGGGAGCGGGTCCGTGAGTCGTTCCTCGACCCGGCGATCGCCCGCGACGCCCTGCCGGACGTGCTGACCGGGCTCTGGCTGAACGTACGGCTGCTGGTCTGCTGCGCCGCCGGAGCGCTGCTGCTCGGACTGCTGATCGCGCTGCTGCGGACGCTACGCGGGCCGGTCTTCTTCCCGGTCCGGGCGCTCGCGACCGGCTACACGTACACCTTCCGCGGCCTGCCGCTGATCATCGTGCTCTACCTGCTCACCCTGGGCGTGCCCGGGCTGCGGTTGCAGGGCATGCCGCCGGTGCTGGTGCTCGGCGGGCTGGCGCTGGTGCTCACCTACGGCGGCTACCTGGCCGAGGTGTTCCGCGCCGGCATCGAGTCGGTCCACCCGAGCCAGCTCGCCGCGGCCCGCTCGCTGGGCCTGACCTACCGGCAGACCATGCGGCACGTGGTGCTGCCGCAGGCCGTCCGGCGGGTCGCGCCGCCGCTGCTCAACGACGTGGTGGCGCTGCAGAAGGACGTCGGGCTGGTCTCCCTGGCCGGGCCGATCGACGCGGTACGCGCCGCCCAGATCGCCACCGCGGAGACCTTCAACTACACCCCGTACATCGTGGCCGGGGTGCTGTTCGTGCTGCTCGCGATCCCGCTGATCGCGGTCACCGACTGGGTGACGCTGCGCTCGGCCCGACGCCAGTCCGGAGGCTGACATGGCCCTGCTCACCTGCCGGGGACTGCGCAAGGAGTTCGGCGACCACGTGGTCCTCGACGACCTCGACCTGACCGTCGACGAGCACCAGGTGGTGGCCCTGATCGGCGCGTCCGGGTCGGGCAAGTCGACCCTGCTGCGCTGCGTCAACCTGTTGGAGGAGCTGGACGACGGGGTGATCGAGCTGGACGGGGAGGAGATCTCCGATCCCCGGGTGGACCCGGACCGGGTGCGCCGGCGGATCGGGATGGTCTTCCAGTCCTACAACCTCTTCCCGCACCTGTCGGTGTTGCAGAACATCACGCTCGCACCGACCCGGGTGCACCGGCGGGCCCGGGCCGAGGCCGAGGCGCAGGCCCGGGAGCTGCTCGACCGGGTGGGGCTCGGCGCGAAGGCGGACGCCTACCCGGACCGGCTCTCCGGCGGCCAGCAGCAGCGGGTGGCCATCGCCCGCGCGCTGGCGAACTCGCCCCGGCTGATGCTGCTCGACGAGGTGACCTCCGCCCTCGACCCGGAGCTGGTCGGCGAGGTGCTGACCATGATCCGCGATCTGAAGGCGGACGGCATGACGATGGTGCTGGCCACCCACGAGATGGGGTTCGCCCGGGAGGTGGCCGACCAGGTCTGCTTCCTCGACGGCGGGCGGGTGGTGGAGGCCGGGCCGCCCGCGCAGGTGCTGGGCGACCCGACGCAGCCACGGACCCGGCAGTTCCTCAAGCGGATCATCGAAGCCGGCCGGCTCTGACCGTACGAGCCGGCCGGCGGGCGGTCAGCCGCCGAAGCCGACCCGCTGGCCGTTGCTCGACGCCACACCCCGGATCGCCAGGGCGGCGTCCAGCGCGGCGACGGTGGCCGCCCAGCCCTTGTCCTCCGCCGAGTCCGGCAGCCCGGCCCGGTCCCGGGCCTGCTCGATGGTGTCCACGGTGAGCACTCCGTGCGCCACCGGCTTCCCCTCGTCCAGCGCGATCCGGGTCAGCCCGTCGGTCACCGACCGGCAGACGTAGTCGAAGTGCGCCGTGGAGCCGCGGACCACCACGCCGAGCGCGACCACCACGTCGCAGCGGCGGGCGAGGGCCTGGGCCACCACCGGCAGCTCGACCGAGCCGGCCACCCGGGCCACCACGGCCCGGGCCCCGCACGCCTGCGCCGCGGCGAGCGCCCGGTCGAGCATGTGATCGGTCAGCTCGCCGTGCCACCGGGCGGCGACCACGCCCACGGTCAGCCCGGCCGCGTCCACCGGGGCCGTCGCCGGTTCGCCGAATCCCGCCATCGTTACGCTCCTATCTCGTCGCCCGCGGGCAGCCGGCCAGCCGGCACCTCGCTGACCTCGTCCAATTCGTCCAGCAGGTGGCCCATCCGGTCCCGCTTGGTCCGCAGGTAGCGGACGTTCTCCGGGTGCGGGCGCACCGGCAGCCCCTCCCGACCGGTGATGGTCAGGCCGTACCCCTCCAGGCCGGCCCGCTTCGCCGGGTTGTTGGTGAGCAGCCGCATCGACCGCACCCCGAGGTCGTAGAGGATCTGCGCGCCGGTGCCGTAGTCCCGGGCGTCGGCCGGCAGGCCGAGGTCCAGGTTGGCGTCCACGGTGTCCCGGCCCCGGTCCTGCAACTGGTACGCCTGGAGCTTGTGCAGCAGCCCGATTCCCCGTCCCTCGTGCCCGCGCATGTAGAGCACCACGCCGCGCCCCTCGCGGGCCACCCGGGCCAGGGCGGCGTCGAGCTGCGGGCCGCAGTCGCAGCGCAGCGAGCCGAAGACGTCGCCGGTCAGGCACTCGGAGTGCACCCGCACCAGCACGTCCTGCCCGTCGCCGAGGTCACCGAAGACCATCGCGACGTGCTCGGCCGGGTCGTGCGCGCTGCGGTAGCCCAGCGCCCGGAACACCCCGTGCTCCGTCGGCATCCGGGCGTCGGCGACCTGCTCGACCTGCTTCTCGGTGCGCCGCCGGTAGGCGATGAGGTCGGCGATGGTGATCAGCGTCAGCGAGTGCTCGGCGGAGAACTTCTCCAGGTCCGGCAGGCGCATCATGGTGCCGTCGTCGTTGACCAGCTCGCAGAGCACGCCGGCCGGCTGCAGGCCGGCCAGCCGGGTGAGGTCGATGGCGGCCTCGGTGTGCCCGGCGCGGCGCAGCACCCCGCCCTCTCGGGCCCGCAGCGGCACCACGTGGCCGGGACGGGCCAGGTCGGTCGGCCCGGTGGCCGGGTCGGCGAGCAGCCGGATGGTGTGCGCCCGGTCGGCCGCCGAGATGCCGGTGCTGACCCCCTCCCGGGCGTCGACGGTCACCGTGTACGCGGTGCCGCGCCGGTCCTGGTTGGTGTGGTGCATCGGCGGCAGGTCGAGCCGGTCGGCCTCGCTCTCGGTGAGCGGCACGCAGACGTAGCCCGAGGTGTAGCGGACCATGAACGCCAACAGCTCCGGCGTCGCCAGCTCGGCGGCGAAGATCAGGTCGCCCTCGTTCTCCCGGTCGGCGTCGTCGACCACGACGACCGGCCGGCCGGCGGCGATCTCCGCCAACGCCTCCTCGATGCTCCCGAAACTGCTCATGCCAGCACTCCGCTTCGCTCCGTGCCGTCATGAGGCACCAAGGGACTGGACCTGATGATTCGCTCGCTACGCTCGCTCATGCCACAGCCTCCGTGTAGGTGGGCGGGATCGGGGCGCGGGCCGGTCGCAGCACCCGCGAGGTGCGCCACCAGCTGACGAAGCCCCAGACGCAGAAGGCGCCGTAGACCAGGTACATGGCGGCCGACGGATAGAACCCGCCGCGCAGCAGCAGCGGCACGCCCACCGCGTCCACCGCGATCCACACCAGCCAGAACTCCACCCAGCCCCGGGCCATGCCGTAGGTGGCGAGCAGGCTGCCGACGAGGATCCAGGCGTCCGGCAGCGGCCCCCACGAGCCGAGCGCGGCGAGCAGCGGGTACGCGGCGGCGGTGCCCAGCGCGGCGGCGGCCAGCAGCACCAGCCGCTCCCGGCCGGTGGCCCAGCGCGGCGCCACCGCGCCCCGGTCCGGCACCACGCCGAGTCGGCGGGTACGCGACCAGCGCCACCAGCCGTAGACGCTGACGGCGAAGAAGAACACCTGCCGGCCGGCCTGCCCGTACAGGTCGTGCGCCTGCGGGGTGGCGAACACCCCGCCGAGGAAGACGGTGAACAGCAGCGCGTTGCCGACCATTCCGACCGGCCACGCCCAGACCACCCGGCGCAGACCGAGCACCGCAGAGGCCAGCCCGAAGACGTTGCCGACGATCTCCCGGACCAGCACCGGCGACCCGGCGACGCTCACCTGCGCGTCGAGCAGCCAGTGCATCGGGCCCATCAGGCCACCTCGCCCATCGGCGCAGCGCCGTCCACCCCGCCGGCCTGCGCGGGAGCCGCGTCCGCCGCCGCAGCGCCGGGCCCGCTCGGCGAGCCGACAGCCCGATCGCCGAGCAGCCGCTCGACGTACTTGGCGAGCACGTCCACCTCGAGGTTGACCGGGTCACCGAGGCCGCGGGCGCCCAACGTGGTCAGCTTCAGCGTGGTCGGGATCAGGCCGACCGAGAACCAGTCCGGCCCGACGCCGGCGACGGTCAGCGACACGCCGTCGACGGTGATCGAGCCCTTTTCCACCACGTACCGGGCGAGCGCGGCGGGCAGCCGGAACCGCAGCGTCTCCCACTGCTCGGCGGGCTCCCGCGAGAGCACCTCGCCGACGCCGTCCACGTGGCCCTGCACCAGGTGCCCCCCGAGCCGGCTGCCCAGCGTGGCGGCCCGCTCCAGGTTGACCGGGTCACCCGCCTGCAACGCGCCCAGCGCGGAGCGGCGCAGCGTCTCGCCCATCACGTCGGCGGTGAAGATGCCGCCGTCGACGTCCACCACCGTCAGGCAGACGCCGTTGACCGCGATGGAGTCGCCGTGCCGGGCGTCGGCGGTGACCAGCGGGCCGCGGACGGCGACCAGCGCGGAGTCGCCCGCGGTGGCCGTCACCTGGACGACCTCGCCCAACTCCTCGACGATGCCGGTGAACATGTCAGCCCTCCCTCTTTCGGGGCAGCGCGGTGATCCGTAGATCCGGACCGATCTGCGTAACGTCGATGAACTCCAGATCGATGGCCTCGGCGATGGTGCTCACACCGGCGTCGACCAACGCGGCCGGTCCGGCGCCGAGCAGCCGCGGCGCGACGTAGCCGACGATCTTGTCGATCAGCCCGGCGGCGAGGAACGCGCCGGCCAGCCGGGGTCCGCCCTCCAGCAGCACCGCGCGGATTCCGCGCTGGTGCAGCGCCGCGAGCAGGGCCGGCAGGTCCACCCCGCCGTCCGGGCCGGCGCCGACCTCCTTGGCGGTGGCGATCCAGGTGCGGGCGGCGCCGTCGCGGACCCGGGCGTCGTCGGGCGTACGCCCGGCGCTGTCCACCACCACCCGCAGCGGCTGCCGGATGGCCAGACTGCCGTCGCGCAGGTTGCGGGCGGTCAACCGAGGGTCGTCGGCGAGCACGGTGCCCACCCCGACGACCACCGCGTCCACGGTGCCGCGCAGGGCGTGCACGTCGATCCGGGCCGCCTCCGAGGTGATCCACATGCTGGTCCCGTCGGCCGCCGCCGACCGGCCGTCCAGCGTCGCCGCGTACTTCCAGATCACGTACGGCCAGCCCCGGCGCATCGAGGTCAGCCAGGCGACGTTGCCGGCCTCGGCCTCGTCGAGGCGCACGCCGGCGTCGACCCGGACCCCGGCGGAGCGCAGCGTGGCCGCGCCGCCCGAGGCGACCGGGTTCGGGTCCGGAACGGCGATCACCACCCGGGCCACCCCGGCCTGGATGAGGGCGAGGCTGCAGGGACCGGTGCGACCGGTGTGGTCGCAGGGTTCCAGGGTGACCACCGCGGTGCCGCCCCGGGCCCGCTCACCGGCCTGGGCGAGCGCGACGATCTCGGCGTGCGGCCCGCCCGCGTACGCGTGGAAGCCCTCGCCGACGACCTCGCCGCCGGCGTCGAGCAGCACGCAGCCGACCACGGGGTTGGGGCTGGTGGTGCCGAGCCCGCGCGCGGCCAGCTCGATCGCACGACGCATCGCCTCGTCGACGGAGACGCTCGTCATCGCCGGTGACCCTGCCCTCTCACTCGCCGTTGCACGCGCGGGCGGTCAGGGAGGCGGCGGCATGGGGCCGCGGACGTGCGGCGGCGGATTCCGGGAACGGCACAGCCGCCCCGGGGGGTCGGCACGGCACGCTGAAGCCAGCGGTCGGCTCGGACCCGTCCGTCCCGCGCGCTGTCTCCCATCCGGACTTTCTGGGCGCGGACGAACCGCCCCCAACCGTCGGCCCTGGGTTCTCACCAGGTCCACCGGGCGGCAGAGCCGTCCGGGTCGCGGGCTGACCACAGCCAGGCTGTGGATCACCGCCGGTTCGGAATTACACCGAGTCCCGCCAGCGCGTGGTGGGTACACCGGAAGTCTTACACGCCGAGCGGGGGGTGGTGCCACCGAGGCGAGCTACTTCACAGCGGAGTGCCACGATCATGTGACGCCGCGGCGGCGGTCCACGGCGACGTACGACCCGGGTTGGCTCTTGGCCACCGTCTTCATCTCGCTGGCGACCGCGATCGCCTCGAGCGGGTCGGTGAAGCGCTTGTCGGCGGCGGAGAGGGAGACCCCGATCGAGAGGGTGACCAGCGCGGCCCGGCGGATGTTCCCGCGCCGGTCCTTGAGCTCGACGAAACCGCGCTCCCGGTCGTTGGGGTCGTAGAGCGTGTCGGCGGCCTTCTCGAAGTCGACCACCGCCCGGGAGGTCAACTGCCGGACCTGGTCCGGGGAGCAGACGATCACGAAGTCGTCGCCGCCGACGTGCCCGAGGAAGGCCGGTGGCAGCCCCACCGAGACCACCGCCCGGTGCAGACTGCGGGCCAACGCCGAGATGAAGTCGTCGCCGCGGACGAAGCCGTACCGGTCGTTGACGCTCTTGAACCGGTCGATGTCGATGTAGCCGACCGCATAGTCCGACCCGCTGCGCACCCGGTCGGCGATCTCCCGCCGGATCCGGCTGTTGCCGGGCAGCCCGGTCAGCGGGGAGACCTCCCGGAACTCCTTGTTGCGCCGCAAGGTGGAGCTGACCCGGGCGACCAGCTCGGCGGTGTCGAAGGGCTTGACCAGGTAGTCGTCGGCGCCGGCGCTGAGCCCGTGCACCTTGTCGACGGTCATCCCCTTGGCGGTCAACATGATCACCGGCAGGGCGGAGGTCATCGGGTCGGCGCGCAGCCGCCGGGTCAGCTCCAGACCGTCGATCCGGGGCATCATCAGGTCGACCACGGCGAGGTCGGGCCGCTGCCGCTCGATCACCTCCAGCGCCTCCTGGCCGTCGCTGGCGTGGATCACCTCGAAGCCGTGCAGCCGCAGGTTGAACTCGACGAAGCGCGCGATGTCCGCGTCGTCGTCGACGACCAGGATGACGTCCGGGCGCTCCTGCGCGGGGTCCACCTCAGGCCCCGGCGATCGCGCGTTCCGCGAGAGCCCGCAGCCGGCGTACCGCCTCGGCCGGGTCGTCGGCGCCGTAGACCGCGGTGCCGGCCACGAAGGCGTCGGCACCGGCCGCGGCGGCCTGCTCGATGGTGTCGGCGGCGATCCCGCCGTCGACCTCGATGCGCAGCTCGAGGTGGCCGGCGGCCACGTGCCGGCGGGCGGCGCTGACCTTCTCCAGCAGCTGCGGCAGGAAGCGCTGCCCGCCGAAGCCGGCCTTGATCGTCATGATCAGCAACGTGTCGAAGCTCGGCAGCAGGTCGAGGTACGGCTCGATCGGGGTGTCCCGGTCGATCGCCAGCCCCGCCTTCGCCCCGGCCGAGCGGAGGTCCTTGGCCAGCGCCACCGGGTCGTCGCACGCCTCCGCGTGGAACGTGACGTTGTACGCCCCGGCGTCGGCGTAGCCGGGGGCCCAGCGCCGCGGATCCTCGATCATCAGGTGCACGTCGAACGGGATCTGGGTCACCGCCCGCAGGCTCTGCACGACGGGCAGCCCGATGGTCAGGTTCGGTACGAAGTGGTTGTCCATCACGTCGACGTGCAACCAGTCAGCGGCGTTCTCGACGGCACGGACCTCATCGGCGAGGTGGGCGAAATCGGCGGCCAGGATGCTCGGCGCGACGATCGGCGGCGGTACGGTCACGGGGCCAGTGTACGAACGTGGCGACCCGCCGCCGGCACCACCGCACCACCGGAGACGCGCTGTGACCCAGCAGTGACCAGTGGTGCAGAATTGGCCGGTCCGGACCGACGATTCCGGACGAAGAGACATTTGCGACTGGCCGAACGACGGGAACCCGACGAGACTCCAACAGGGACGGTGACGGGCGTGCTCCACCGCCGGCGGGGTGCGACCGGCCGGGCGGGGAGGTCACCGGCTTCCGGGAAGGGCGGACGATGCGACGGTGGCTAGGGGCGCTGGCGCTTGCCGGCGCGGTGACGGTCCTGCTGGCCGGCTGCCTGCAACCACACGGCGCCGACGGTGACCTGGTGGACGACTGGCCGGCGATGCGCGCCCCGGCGCTCTTCGTCCCGGCCACCGACACCTGCCTGCCCCGGATCACCCCGGTCGTGCAGGCGAGCACGTACGAGACGGTGGACTGCGCCCGCAACCACCTGGCGGAAGCCATCCACGTCGGCACGATCGGCGGACTGCCCGCCGGTCCCCGGCCGGAGCCCGGCTCGCCGGCGCTGCGCACCGCACGGGCCGAGTGCGACCAGCGGGCCCGCGAGGTGCTCGGCGGCGACTGGCACTCCGCCCGGCTCACCCTGAACATCGCGCTGCCCTCCGCCACGGCGTGGGACGGCGGGGCCCGGTGGTTCCGCTGCGACCTGAGCGAGACCGACAGCATCGACAACACCCGCCCGGTCAACCGCACAGGCAGCCTGCGCGGGGCGATGATCGGCGACTCGCCGCTGATCCACCGCTGCTTCGACCCGAAGCTGATCGGGGAGAACCTGAACTACATGGCACCGGTGCTCTGCACCGAACCGCATCGGGCCGAGTTCGTCGGCGTCTACGTCGAGCGGGACATGAGCTGGGCACAGTTCACCGCCGCGCCCGATCAGGCGCACCGGCGCTGCATGGCGCTGATCGCCGCGTTCGCCGCGGTGCCCAACAACAGCGACCTGCCCTACCGGGCGGGATCCATCTACTACCCACCGTCGAAGCGGGAGTGGGAGGAGGGCGACCGGGGGGTGCGCTGTTTCCTGTGGAGCGACGACCGGAAGCTGACCCGGTCGATGCGCGGAGTGGGCCCGCAGGGACTGCCCGCGATCTGAGCGCCGGTGCCGTATGCTGCTGCGCCGTGGCGCAACCGGTCGACGATCGCCGGTGGACGTGACCACGGTCGGCGGGGAGGTCGGCGGATGCGACGGTGGTGGGCGGCGGTCGCCGTGGCCGCAGCGGCGGTGCTGGGGGTCGCCGGGTGCGCCCCGGCCGGCCTGGACGCGAACCTCACCGACGACTGGCCGGCGCTCGCCGCGGCCGAGACGTTCGTCCCGGACCCCGGGGTGTGCCACGTCGGCCTGCAGGACGTCGGTTACCTGACCGCGTACAACCCGGTGGACTGCGCCCAGCCGCACCGCGCCGAGACCGTGCACGTCGGGACGCTGACGGGGGCGAACGCCGAGCGGTCCACTCCCCCGCCGGCCGGCTCGGCGGCGCTGCGCGCCGCCCGCGCCGAGTGCGACAAGGCGGCCAACGAGCTGCTCGGCGCCGACTGGCGCTCCGGTCGGCTGGGGCTGGGCGTGGTGCTGCCCTCCAGCGCCGCCTGGACCGGCGGCGCCCGCTGGTTCCGCTGTGAGCTGACCGAGTACGAGAGCATCGACGAGAGCGGCGCGGTCTCGCGCAGCGGTGGCCTGAAGGGCGCACTGACCGGCGCCGCCCCGCTGGCCCACCGCTGCTTCAACCCGAAGATCAGCGGCGACGACATCCGGGAGATGATCGCGGTCTCCTGCACCGCGAAGCACCACGCCGAGTTCGTCGGGATCTACCAGGCGCCCGACATCAGCTACGCCGAGTTCACCCGGACCACCCTGCGCACCCACAAGGCGTGCCGCAAGGTGCTCGCCGGGTACGCCAAGGTGCCGAACAACGGCGACCTGCAGTACCGGGCCGGCACGATCTTCTACCACCCGTACGAGCAGGAGTGGCGCAACGGCAACCGCGGGGTGCAGTGCTTCCTGTGGGTCAGCGACCGCAACCTCACCCGCTCGATGAAGGGCGCCGGCAGCAAGGGCCTCCCGGTCACCTGACGCCCCCTGCTACGAGTCGAGGGTGGCCGCCCCGCGTGGGGTGGCCACCCTCGATTCGTAGCGGCAGCGGTCAGCCGCGGCGCAGCATCGCGAGGAACATCGCGTCGGTGCCGTGCCGGTGCGGCCACAGCTGGGTGGTCGGCCCGTCGCCCAGGCCCGGCATGCCAGCCGGCAGCAGCGGCCGGGCGTCGACGAAGTCCACCGGCACCCCGGAGCGGCGCGCCGCCTCGGTCACCGTCACGTGGGTCTCGACCGTGTGCGGCGAGCAGGTGACGTAGGCGACCAGGCCACCGGGACGCACCGCGCGCAGCGCCGCGCCGAGCAGCTCGCGCTGCAACCGGGTCAGCGGCGGCAGGTCGGAGGGCTGCCGCCGCCACCGCGACTCGGGCCGGCGGCGCAGCGAACCCAGGCCGGTGCAGGGCGCGTCGACCAGCACCCGGTCGAAGTGCTCCTCCGGCAGCTCCGGATCCTGCCCGACGGTGCGACCGTCGGTGTGCAGCACGGTCACCGGCAGCCCCCGGGTGGCCTGGGCGACGAGCCGGGCCCGGTGCTCGGCCACCTCGACCGCGGTCACCCGGGCGCCGCGCTGGGCGGCGAGGGCGCCGAGCAGCCCGGCCTTGCCACCGGGGCCGGCGCAGAGGTCCAGCCAGCGCCCGTCCGGGCCGTCGAGCGGCGCCACCGCCAGCGCGTTCGCCACCAGCTGCGAGCCCTCGTCCTGCACGTGGGCACGGCCCTCGACCACCGCCGCCAGGTCGCCCGGCGCGCCGCCGGGCAGGTAGACGGCGTACGGCGAGAAGGCGCCCGGGGCGCCGCCGACCTCGTCGGCCAGCTCGACCGGATCGATCAGGCCCGGCCGGGCGCACAGGTGCACCGGTGGGCGCTCGTTGTCCTCGATCAGCAGCCGGGTGGTCTCGCCGAGATCGCCGCCGAGCGCCTCGGAGAACGCCCGCACCACCCACTGCGGGTGGCTGTAGGCCAACGCGAGGTGCCCGACCGGGTCGGTCTCCATGCTCGGCGCGAGCCGCTGCACCCAGGCGTCGGCATCGCGGCTGGAGACCTCCCGCAGCACCGCGTTGGCGAAGCCGGTGGCGCCGGGGCCGACCGAACGGACCAGGTCGACCGTCGAGGAGACGGCCGCGTGCGCGGGGACCCGGGTATGCAGCAGCTGGTACGCCCCGAGCCGCAGCGCGTCGCGGACCGGCGGGTCGATGCGCTGCACGTCCCGCTCGGCGGCGGCGGTGAGGATCGCGTCCAGCGTGCCGAGGTGGCGCAGGGTGCCGTAGGTCAGTTCGGTGGCGAACGCCGCGTCCCGACCGAACAGCCCCTCTTCGCGCAGGATGGCCGGCAGCACCAGGTTGGCGAACGCGTCGTCCCGGTGCACCGCGGCGATCGCCTGGTACGCCGCCTGCCGGGGCAGGTCCACCGTCGGCCGGCCGCCCCGGCCGCCACGTCGGTCGACGCCGGTGCGGGCGCCCCACCGGGCTCCCCCGGCCGACCGGTCGCCGCCGCGGGGCCGGTCACCGCGGTCCGGCCGCGCCGGGCCGGTCACGCGAACACCTCGCCGGTCGCGACCCGGACGCCACGCGCCCAGTCGGTGGCCGGCATCGCCCGCTTGCCCGCCGCCCGGACCTCGCCCAGCCGCACCGGCACGGTGCCGGTGCCGGCCAGCACCTCGGACTTCTCCACCCGCAGCTCGCCCGGCTTGAGGTCCGGTCCGTTCGCGACGGGGGTGACGGGGGTGACGGGGCCGAGCTTGACCCGCTCGTCCCGGAAGGTCGTCCACGGGCCGGGTGTCGGCGTGCACGCCCGGATCCGCCGATCCACCGCGAAGGCCGGGTCGGCCCAGCGCACCCGGGCGTCCTCCACGGTCAGCTTCGGTGCCAGCGACACTCCGTCGGCCGGCTGCGGCTCGGCCCGGGCGGTGCCGTCGGCGATCGCGTCGAGGACCGCCACCAGCAGGCCGGCGCCGGCCTGGGCCAGCCGCTCCAGCAGTTCACCGGAGGTGTCGGCCGGGCGGATCTCGTCGGTCAGGGTGCCGTAGACGGGGCCGGTGTCCAGCCCCTCCTCCAACTGGAAGACGCTGGCCCCGGTCAGCTCGTCGCCGTGCAGCACCGCGTGCTGCACGGGTGCCGCACCGCGCCAGGCCGGCAGCAGCGAGAAGTGCAGGTTGACCCAGCCGTGCCGGGGGATCTCCAGGGCCGCCGGCGGCACCAACGCCCCGTAGGCGACCACCGGCACGCAGTCCGGGGCCAGCTCGCGCAGCCGCGCCAGGAACTCCGGCTCGCGCGGGCGGGCCGGGGTGAGCACCTCGATGCCGTGCTCGTCGGCCCACTCGCCGACCGGGGAACGGGAGAGGCCACGGCCACGCCCGGCGGGCGCGTCGGGCCGGGTGAGCACGGCGACCAGCTCGTGCCGGGAGGCGGCGACGGCGGCCAGCGCCGGAACGGCGACGGCGGGCGTACCGGCGAAGATCACGCGCATCGGGCGGTCACCGACCCAGACCGAAGGGGCTGTCCGCCGTGTGCGGGTTGAGCTTGACCACCGGCGGGGCGGCCGCGTCGTACCACTCGGCCTGACGGATCGCCTTCATCGCTTCCTTCCGGCCGGCCGGGTCGAGCCGGTCGACGAAGAGCACCCCGTCGAGGTGGTCGGTCTCGTGCTGCACACAGCGGGCCATCAGCCCGGTGCCGACGATCTGCAGCGGGTCGCCGTAGCCGTTGAAACCCTTGGCGATGACGTTCTGCCGGCGCTTGGTGTCGAAGTAGAGCCCGGGAATGGAGAGGCAGCCCTCCGGGCCGTCCTGCTCCTCGACGTCGGGGAACTCCAGCACCGGGTTGACCAGGTGACCGAGGACGTCGTCGACGTCGAAGGTGAAGACCCGAAGGCCCACCCCGAGCTGCGGTGCGGCCAGGCCGGCGCCGTTCTGCTCACGCATGGTGTCGGTCAGGTCGGCGACGAGCCGGCGCAGCTCGGCGTCGAAGTCGACCACCGGATCGGCCGGCGTGCGCAGCACCGGATCCCCAAACAGACGGATGGGCTGGACGGTCACGCGGGACGGCTCCTTCTGGGGTGGGACAACCGGGCCGTACCAGTCTACGGAGTGCCGGGAGGGGCTCCGGCCGGCGTACCGCGATCGGCCGCCGCCGGTGTGCCGAGCGTCACCGGCATGGCTTCGTAGCCCCGCAGGGTCAGCCGGGTGCGCCGCCGGGGCGGGCCGACCAGGGCCAGCCCGGGCAGCCGACGCAGCAGCAGCGGAAAGGCCACCTGAGCCTCCAGCCGGGCCAGCCCGGCGCCGATGCAGTAGTGCGGGCCGGCCCCGAAGGAGAGCGGGTGCGCCTGCGCCCGCCACGGGTCGAACCGGTCCGGCTGCGGGTAACGCCGCGGATCGCGGTTGGCGGCGCCGAGCAGCAGCAGCGTCCAGGCGCCGGGCGGCAGGTCGATCCCGCCGGCACGTACCCGGTCGGTGCTCAACCGGGTGGTCAGCTGCACCGGAGAGTCGTAGCGGAGCAGTTCCTCGACGTACGCCGGCGCGAGGTCGGGGTGCTCGCGCAGCGCGTCCGCCGCCCGCGGGTGCGCCAGCAGCACGACGAGCCCGTTGCCGAGCAGGTTGGTGGTGGTCTCGAAGCCGGCGACCAGCAGCACCACCAGGTTGGCCAGCAGTTCGTCGCCGGAGAGCCGCTCGCCGTCGGCGTCGTGCACCCGCACCAGCGCGGTGGTCAGGTCGTCGGCCGGGGCCCGCCGGCGGGACTCGACCAGCTCAGTGAAGTAGCGGCGCAGCTCGGCCGCGCCCCGATCGGCCACCGCCAGTTCGGCGGGGGTGATCTCCGGCTCCAGGATGCCGGTCAGGTCGGCCGCCCAGCGCCGGAAAAGCGGCCGGTCGGCGGCCGGCACGCCGAGCAGGGCGCAGATCACCCCGACCGGCAGCGGATAGGCGAAGTCGGCCAGCACGTCGACCTCGTCGCCCCGCCGGGCGCGATCGAGCATCGTGTCGATCAGCTCGTCGGCCTGGGCGGTCACCACGTCACGCATGCCGGCGATCCGGCGCGGGCTGAACGCGCCGGCGGCGAGCCGGCGCATCCGGCTGTGCTCGGGCGGATTGGTGCGCAGCATCGACCGGGAGATCGACGTCACCGCCGCGCTATCCCGCCAGCCCGGCCAGACCCGGTCCCGGGCCGCGTCGTCCATCACCCCGAGGCGGGGGTCGCGCAGCAGCTCGTCGGCCTCGGCGTAGCCGGTGACCACGTAGAACCCCGGCCCGGCCTCGACCACCGGCCCGTGCGCGCGCAGCCGTTCGTAGGTCGGGTAGGGATCCACCCGCCCCGCTGGCGACATGAGCAGGGTGAGCGCCTCGGCGGCATCCATGACCGGCCTCCCCGTCGACGGGTACGAGGCTCCATCATGCCGAGCCGGCCGCCCGCCGGCATCCCCGTCGACGTCCGGGCCGGCCGACCCGCCGGGAGGGCGGGCGACGACCGCCCGAGCGTACGGCCCGAGCAGCGGTCAGGCAGCGGGCGTCAGGCGCTGTGGCCCGGCTCCCCGGCCAGCACCGCGTCGCCGGCGAGCAGGGCGTGCTCGGGCAGCGGCAGCTGGATGCCGTGCGCGGCCTCCCAGTCGTAGACCGTGCCGGGGCGGACCTGGGCGGTGAAGTACTCCACCGCGCTCATCCCGCCGACCACCGGCTCGTTCACCTCGGCGATCAGCTGGGCCGGCACCAGGCGGAAGCCGTTCTGCAGGGCGGCGCTGAGCCTGCGGTGGCCGTCGACCACGAAGAAGTGCTCGCCGGTGAAGCCGATCTTCAAGGGTTCCAGCGCCTCGTCGCCGGCGCCGGCCAGCTCGCCGACGAACTCGGAGTCCCAGAGCCCGCGCAGGGTGGTGATGTCCTCGGTCGGGTAGACCCGGGCCGGGTCGAGCAGCAGCAGCGGCGGGCCGTCGCGCAGCACGTCGGCGCCGAGCTTGCCCTCGTACGCCGCGACGATGTGCTCGATGACCTCCTCGGCGGTGGCCCGGGTGGTGTCGCAGATCAGGTCGTAGTTGCGCAGCTTGGCCTTGTCCACCCCGTAGCGGACCAGGAACCGGCTCCGCTCGCTCTCGCTGCGCTCGCGCAGCTTGGCCTTGGCCTCGTCCAGCGAGGTGTAGCTCTCCGCCGGCCCGGAGGGGCGGGCCAGCACCCGGCGGGCCGCCTCGCCCGGCTCGGTGATCATGTGCACCTTGAGCGCGTCGGTGAAGAAGTGCCAGGCCAGCCGGGAGTCCATGACCAGGCTCTCGCCGGACGCGGCGATGTTGCGCTGGAGCTGGTCGACGTAGCCGTCGACGGCCTGGTCGAGCTCGGCGTGCAGGTTCAGCTGGAGCGCGGTCATCTGCCGCTCCTGCGCCATCTGCCGGTAGAGGTCACCGACGCTCACCCGGCGCAGCCCCAGCCGCTTGGCGATCTCCACCGACACCGTGCTCTTGCCGCTGCCGAGATCACCGTTGAAGACGATGGATTGACGAACGGTCACGACTGGTCCACCCCTGATCACCGGCTGATTGACATCGTCGACCTGGCGTCGGTCCGACGCGCTCCCGCCATCGTCGCGCCGTCCGTGCGCCCGGGCATGACGGGCGATGCTACCACCCGTTCGCCAGCCTCCCGCCGCACGCGGCGTGCGACGCAGCGCAGCTCACCCGGCCGAGGTCAGAAGAGGCTGAGCGGGTCGACCTGCAGCCGGACCGGGTCCGCGGCCTTGCGGGCGCTGCGCGCGCCGGCCGCCGTGTGCAGCGCGTCGGCCAGCGCCCCGGCCCGGGCGCGAGGCACCCGGACCAGCATCCGCTCCCGCTCGCCGTCGGCCGGGACCGGCCCGAGCACCTCGGCCTCCGCCGGCAGCCGGGCCTCGGCGAGCAGGTCGGCCACCGCGGCCGGCAACCCGGTCACGCTGGCCATCCGGACCGCCGGTGGGAAGCCCAGCTCACGTCGCTCGGCCAGTTCCCGGCCGGCGAACCAGCCGGCGTCCCAGCGCAGCAACGCCTGCACCGGGGCGAGCGCGCCGTCGGCGACCACCACCACCCGGCCGCCGGCCCCGGCCGGTCGGGCCAGCGCCGCCGCGGCCAGCCACCGGCGCAGCGCCTCCTCCCCGGCGCGCAGGTCGGCCCGGGTGAGCAGGGCCCACGAGTCGAGCAGCAGCACCGCGCCGTAGCCTCCCTCGGCGACCGGCTCGGCCCCCGGGGTGGCGATCACCAGCCCGGCGCCGCCGGGCACGGCGGTGAGCACCTCCTCCCGCCCCGAGGTGCGCACCGGCACGCCGGGAAAGGCCCGCCCGAGTTCCTCGGCGGTGCGGCGCGCGCCGGTGACCGCGGCCCGCAGCCGCCGTCCGCCGCATTCGGGGCAGGCGTAGGCGGCGGCGACCCGGCCGCACCAGCGGCAGGCGGGGGTGCCGGTCGCCGACGGCAGGGCGAGCGGGCCGGCACAGTGCGGGCACCGGGCCGGGGTGCGGCAGTCGGCGCAGGAGACCGACGGCAGGTAGCCACGGCGCGGCACCTGGACCAGCACCGGTAGCTCCGCCCGGAGCGCGTCGCGGGCGGCGGTCCAGGCCAGGCTGGGCAGCCGGGCGGTCGCCGCGCCCGGGTCCCGGGCCAGCTGCGGGTCGTCGCCGGCCGGCGCGATGGCCGGGGTACGCGACCGCACGGTGCCCCGGTCGGCCACCACCTCCCGAGCCCAGCCGGTCTCCAGCAGCAGCTGCGCCTCGGCGGTGCGGGCGTACCCGCCGACCAGTGCGCCGGCCTCGGCGAGCTGGGCCCGGGTGAGCAGCACCTCCCGGGCGTGCGGGTACGGCGCCCGAGGCTCGGCGTGCAGGTCGTCGCCGTCGTCCCAGACCGCGACCAGACCCAGCCGGGCGACCGGGGCGAACATGGCGGCCCGGGTGCCGATCACCACCGGCACGTCGCCACGGCGGGCGGCCAGGAAGGCCCGGTAGCGCCGGGCCGGGCCGAGCGCGGCGGAGAGGCTGACGTGTCGCCCCGGGCCGAGGGCGGCGCCGACGGCGGCGTCCAGCCGGTCCAGGTCCCGGTTGTCGGCGACCACCACCACCGCGCCCCGGCCGCCGGCCACGGTCGCGGCCACCGCGTCGGCGTAGCGGGCCGCCCAGTCCTCCCCCGGCAGCGCCGACCAGACCGCGCGGGGCGCCCGCCCGTCGGTGAGCGCGCGCAGGTAGGCCGGCCCCGCCGGGTAGTCGCGCCAGCCGGCCGGCTCGGGCGCCGGCAGCGGCTCGACCGGCGGGGGCGGCTCGTGCGCCTCCTTCTCCACCCGGGCGTGCCGTGGCGGCACCGCGAGCCGGAGCACGTCGGCGAGGCTGCCCGCGTACCGGTCGGCGACCGCCCGAGCCAGCCCGGCCACCTCGGGCGAGAGCACCGGCTCCGGGGAAACCACCTTCTCCAGGTACGCCAACCGGCCGGTGTGCCCGGAGCCGTCGGTGCGCTCCAGCAGCCAACCGTCGACCAGTTGGCCGGCGAAGCGGACCTTCACCCGGGTGCCCGGCGCGGCCAGCTCGTCCAGCTCGGCCGGGACCAGGTAGTCGAAGGGCCGGTCCAGGTGGGCGAGCGGGACGTCCACGCAGACACGAGCGACCGGCGACCCGTCCGCGGGTCGCCGGTCGCTGCGCGTGGTGCCGGTCAGGCTCCCGCAGCCGACTTGAGGTCGGCGGCCCGGTCGGTGCTCTCCCAGGTCAGGTCGGGCAGTTCCCGGCCGAAGTGGCCGTACGCCGCGGTCTGCCGGTAGATCGGGCGGAGCAGGTTGAGGTCGCGGATGATGGCGGCCGGCCGCAGGTCGAAGACCTCGCCGACGGCCTTCTCGATCGAGGCGACCGGCACGGTCTCGGTGCCGAAGGTCTCGATGAAGAGGCTGACCGGGTGCGCCTTGCCGATCGCGTAGGCGACCTGCGCCTCGCAGCGCTCGGCCAGGCCGGCGGCAACCACGTTCTTGGCCACCCAGCGCATCGCGTACGCGGCCGAGCGGTCGACCTTCGACGGGTCCTTGCCGGAGAAGGCGCCACCGCCGTGTCGGGCGTAGCCGCCGTAGGTGTCGACGATGATCTTGCGACCGGTCAGCCCGGCGTCGCCCATCGGCCCGCCGATCTCGAACCGGCCGGTCGGGTTGACCAGCAGCCGGTAGCCCTCGGTGTCCAGGCCGAGGCTCTCCAACTCGGGGGCGATGACGTGCTCCCGGACGTCCGGGGTGAGCAGCGACTCCAGCGAGATGTCGGCCGCGTGCTGGCTGGAGACCACCACGGTGTTCAGCCGGACCGGGCGCAGGCCCTCGTACTCGATGGTGACCTGGGTCTTGCCGTCCGGGCGCAGGTAAGGGACGGTGCCGTCCTTGCGGACCGTGGCGAGGCGGCGGGCCAGCCGGTGCGCGAGCGCGATCGGCAGCGGCATCAGCTCGGGAGTCTCCGAGCAGGCGAAGCCGAACATCATGCCCTGGTCGCCGGCGCCCTGCGCGTCCAGCGCGCTCTCCGACGACCCGGTACGCAGCTCGAAGGCGTTGTCGACGCCCTGCGCGATGTCCTCCGACTGGGCGCCGATCGAGACGCTGACCCCGCAGGAGGCGCCGTCGAAGCCCTTCTTCGACGAGTCGTAGCCGATGTCGAGGATCGTCCGGCGGACGATCGTCGGGATGTCGGCGTACGCCTTGGTGGTCACCTCACCCGCGATGTGCACCTGCCCGGTGGTGATCATGGTTTCCACCGCGACCCGGCTACGCGGATCCTCCGCGAGCAGCGCGTCGAGGATTCCGTCACTGATCTGGTCGGCGATCTTGTCCGGGTGGCCTTCCGTGACCGATTCGGACGTGAAGAGGCGGCGTGTCACGGCACTCCTAAGCGTATGAAGGTCGTTCGCGGCAGTGTAGTCACCGCCGGCGGGTGCGGCGGAGGTGGTCAGGTGCGTTCCAACCCTCAGGAGTGACCGGCCAGTTGCGTCACGACGAGATCCCAGACGCCGTCGGCGAGGTCTTCCTTGGACTGCTCGGGCATCCGGTTGACCGAACCGTCGACACCGATGACGGTCGCCGCGTTCGTGTCGGCGCCGAAGACCTTGTCCGTCCCCACCTCGTTGATGACGATGAGGTCGGCCCGCTTGCGGGCCAGCTTGGCCCGACCGTTGGCCTCGGCGTCGCCGGTCTCCGCGGCGAACACCACCAGCACCTGCTCAGGGCGACGGCGCTGGCCCAGCTCGGCGGCGATGTCCGGGTTGGTGACGAGCTCGATGGTGGGCGCACTACCGTCGTCCGCCTTCTTGATTTTGCCAGGCGCGTAGACGGCGGGGCGGAAATCGGCCGGAGCAGCGGCCATCACCACGGCGTCGGCCTCGACGGCCGCCTTGAGGGTCGCCTCCCGCAACTCCTCGGTGGTGCCCACCCGGATCAGGTCGACCCCGGCCGGGTCGGTGAGGGCGACGTTGGCCGCGATCAGGGTGACCCGGGCGCCCCGGGCGACCGCGGCGCGGGCGAAGGCGTAACCCTGCTTGCCGGAGGACCGGTTGCCGAGGAACCGCACCGGGTCCAGCGGCTCGCGGGTGCCGCCGGCGGTCACCACCACGCGGCGGCCGGCCAGATCGGCGGGCGCGTCGACGCCACGGGAGAGCACCCGCCGCGCCACCGCGAAGATCTCCGCCGGATCGGGCAGCCGACCCTTGCCGGTGTCGACTCCGGTCAGCCGGCCGACGGCGGGCTCGATCACCCGGACGCCGCGGGCGCGCAGCGTGGCGACGTTGGCCACGGTGGCGGGGTGCTCCCACATCTCGGTGTGCATGGCCGGGGCCAGCACCACCGGGCAGCGGGCGGTCAGCAGCGTGTTGGTGAGCAGGTCGTCGGCGAGGCCGTGCGCCGCCCGGGCCAGCAGGTCGGCGGTCGCCGGCGCGACGACCACCAGGTCGGCCTGCTGGCCGAGCCGCACGTGCGGCACCTCCTGCACCTCGGACCAGACGTCGTCGGCGACCGGCTGGCCGGAGAGCGCCGCCCAGGTCGGCGCTCCGACGAAACGGAGCGCCGACGCGGTCGGCACGACCCGGACCCGGTGACCTGACTCGCTGAAGAGCCGCAGCAGCTCACACGCCTTGTAGGCGGCGATGCCGCCACCGACTCCGAGGACGATCCCGGCGGACATCGCGGTGCGGCGGGTTACGGCTGGTCGGTCGGCTCGGCGGTGAGCAGGCCGGAGTTGATCTCGCGCATGGCGATGGAGAGCGGCTTCTCCTGGGGGGTCGTCTCGACCAGCGGTCCCACGTACTCCAACAGGCCCTCACCGAGCTGGCTGTAGTAGGCGTTGACCTGGCGGGCACGCTTGGCGGCGAAGATGACCAGCGCGTACTTCGACGTCGTCTTCTCGAGGAGCTCGTCGATCGGCGGGTTGGTGATGCCCTCGGGGTTGGTGGCGATGGATCCCACGAAATAACCTCTGCGTCTTTAGTACCGCGCGGACGCGGTGCTGACCCGCTCCTAACCGAGCACGCCCGGTCGGGCCGGAGTCGGATAAGAAGAACCGAGCAAGCCTACCAGCTCATCAGCGACGCGATCGGTCAGGTCGTGCGTGAGGGCGAGTTCGAAGGACGCGGCGACGGCCGGCTCGGGGCGGTGCCCCGGCGGGCAGAGCAGCACCAGCCGGACGGCGGAGAGGCGCTCCCGGACGGCCAGCGCGCCCGGGACATCGAGCGGCAGCAGTACCGGCTGCCCGGCGGCGAGCCGGGAGCGCAGCGGTTCGTAGGGGGTTCCGCGCCGGTGCGGCCCGGTGCGGGACCACTCCAGCAGGGCACCGGACTCGATCATGCGGTCGAACTCGGCCGGGGTGTGGAAGATCCGCTCGAGCCCGTCGACCTCGCCGGCGCGGCGGGGCCGGGTGGTCACCGGCACCGGCCGCCACACGGACGGAGAACGCGCCCGGACCAGCTCGACGACACTCTCCCGGCCGGCACCCGAGGGGCCGGCCAGGACAGTGAGCCGAGCCACCGGGCGCGCCTCGCCATCCGTGCTCACTGCTTGTTTCTACACGCTGCCATTCTTAGTTGGCGGCGAACTCTCCAAGCAGTGCCTTGCGCTGCTGCTCGCCGAGGCCACGCAGGCGACGGCTGTCAGCGATCTTGAGCTTCTCCATGATCTGGGTGGCCCGGATCTTGCCGATGCCCGGCATCGCCTGGAGGACGGCCGACACCTTGAGCTTGCCCACGACGTCGTCGGACTCGGCCCGCTCGAGGACGGCTCCGAGGGTGGTCTTGCCCTGCTTGAGCTGCTCCTTCAGCTCAGCACGGGCCTTGCGGATCTCCGCGGCCTTCTCCAGCGCGGCAGCGCGCTGTTCGGGGGTCAGTGACGGGAGCGGCACCAGTTCTCCTCAGGTCCCTATCGCGACGGGCGGGGCGCACCGCCGCATCTGTGAAACGTGGTGTCGCTGTGAACCAAGGGGTCCGTGGTTCCCAGCGCGGGGAAAACTAGCGGTCAACGGAGCTTTCGGCAACGTGGGCGCGCCATGATCATCGCAAAGTGACCGAGCCGTCAGTCAGTCAGCGGGCCGGCAGGACCGCCCGGCAGTCGGCCAGCACCCGCTCCGCGGCGGCCCGCAGCGCGACCGGGTCGGGGCCCGCGCCGAGCACCTCACGGGAGTACGAGGGAAGCACCGCGGGCAGGCTGGCACCGAAGACGGTACGCAGATCGGCGGCCGTCGCGCCCTGCGCGCCGAGCCCGGGCGCGAGCAGTGGACCCCCCACCTGGGACAAATCGTGACCGGTGTCGCCGATGGTCGCTCCGACCACCAAACCGAAGCTGCCGAGCGGGTCCGCACCCGCGTTGAGCTGGGAAATCTCGTCGATCACGGTCTGCGCGACGGTCCGCCCGTCGGGGGTTCGGGCGTGCTGCACGGCGGCTCCCTCGGGGTTCGAGGTCAACGCCAGGACGAAGACGCCGCCGCCGTGCTCGGCAGCCAGCTCGAACATCGGAGCGAGCGAACCTACTCCCAGGTAGGGGCTGGCGGTGACCGCGTCGACATACAGCGGGCTGGATGGATCAAGGTACGCCGAGGCGTACGCGCGGACCGTCGAGCCGATGTCGCCACGCTTCGCGTCAAGCAGAACGAGCGAGCCGCGATCCCGTAACTGTCGGATAGTTGACTCAAGAATCCCGACGCCCCGGGCCCCGAATCGCTCGAAGAAGGCCGACTGGGGCTTGACCACCGCAACCCGGTCACCGAGGGCGTCCACGACGGTCCGGGCGAACCGGTCGAGCCCGTCGACGTCGTCGGGCAGTCCCCAGCGGGCCAGCAGACCCGGATGCGGATCGATGCCGACACAGAGCGGTCCCCGCTCGGTCACGGTCCGGTGCAGCCGGGCGCCGAAGCTCTCCATCCGTCTCTCCCTCTCCTCGCTCTCCTCACACGGACGGCCGGTGCCGTCCGCGTACCGCCCGGGTGGCCGCGCCGACGGCTCAGCCGGCCTTCACCGCCGCCGCCACCCCGGTCGCTATCCGGGCCAGGTCGGCGTCGTCGGTCACGTACGGCGGCATGGTGTAGATCAGATCCCGGAACGGCCGGAGCCAGACCCCCTGGGCCACCGCCGCGGCGCTGGCAGCGGGCAGGTCCACCTCGTGGTCCAGCTGCACCACCCCGATCGCGCCGAGCACCCGCACGTCGAGCACCCCGGGCGCGCCGCGTAGCGGCTCCAGGCCGGCCCGCAGCCCCGCGCCCACCCTCGCCACCTCACCCGCCCAGTCACCGGCCCGCAGCAGGCCGATGGAGGCGTTGGCCACCGCGCAGGCGAGGGGGTTGCCCATGAACGTCGGGCCGTGCGCCAGCACGCCGTCGGCGGAGATCCCCCGGGCGATCTCGGCGGTGCAGAGCGCGGCCGCCAGGGTGAGGTAACCGCCGGTGAGCGCCTTGCCGACGCACATCACATCCGGGACCACGCCGGCGTGCTCGGCGGCGAACATGGTGCCGGTCCGGCCGAAGCCGGTGGCGATCTCGTCGAAGATGAGCAGCACCCCGTGCGCCCGGGTCGCCTCGCGCAGCACCCGCAGGTACTCCGGGTGGTGGAAGCGCATTCCGCCGGCGCCCTGCACCACGGGCTCCACGATCACCGCGGCCAGCTCGTCCGCGTGCCGCTCGACGGCCTCCGCCAGCGCGGCGCAGTAGGCCGGGTCGGGCGGGGCGTCGAAGCCGCTCGGCGGGATCGGCGCGAAGACCTGCCGGGGCAGCACGTCGCCCCAGAGGTGGTGCATGCCGCCCTCCGGGTCGCAGACGCTCATCGGGTGGAAGGTGTCGCCGTGGTAGCCGCCCCGCCAGGTGCCCAGCCGGCGGCGTTCCGGCCGGCCGGTGGCCCGCTGGTACTGCAGGCACATCTTGACCGCGACCTCGACGCTCACCGAGCCGGAGTCGCAGAGGAAGACTCGCTCCAGCCCGTCCGGGGCGAGGTCGACCAGCGTCTCGGCCAGCCGGACCGCCGGCTCGTGGGTCAGCCCGCCGAACATGACGTGACTCATCCGGCCGAGCTGGTCGGTGACGGCCGCGTCGAGCACCGGATGCCGGTAGCCGTGGATCGCCGCCCACCAGGACGACATCCCGTCGACGAGTTCGCGGCCGTCGGCCAGCCGCAGCCGTACGCCCTGCGCCTCCGCCACCACGTAGGGCGGGCTGGCCGGTGGCAGCGGGGCGTACGGGTGCCAGACGTGCGCCCGGTCGGCGGCCAGGATCTCCTCGGGTGTCACGGGCTCTCCTTCGTACCGTCGGAACTGGCGGTGGCACCCGACCGGGCGACCACCGCGCGCCTTCTTTGCTCTGCTTCAGCGGAGGCGACAGCCGATGTCCGGAGAGCGGACGGCGGCCGTTGCCGGGGTTGAAGCAGAGCAAAGGATGCGAACGTGGATGCGGACGTACGCGCGGACGGTCCAAGCGGGACCGGCCGCCGACTGGCTCACCGGCGCGCGGCCGGGGCCGGCGTCGGGGCGGCGGCCCGGGCGGCCGCGCGCACCAGCGCCGGACCGCGGTAGATGAAGCCGGTGTAGAGCTGCACCAGGCTGGCGCCGGCGTCGAGCATCCGCGCGGCGTCGTCCGGGTCGAGGATGCCGCCGACCCCGATCACCGGCAGCCGGCCACCGGTCTCCCGGTGCACGAAGGAGACCACCGCCCGGGCCCGCCCGGTGAGCGGCCGGCCGGAGAGCCCGCCGGTCTCCGCGCCCCGGGGCTGGTCCGCGGCGGCAAGGCCGTCGCGGGCGAGCGTGGTGTTGGTGGCGATCACCCCGGCCGCGCCCCGGGCCAGGCAGACCTCCAGCAGCTCGGCGATCGCCGGCTCGGTCAGGTCCGGTGCGATCTTCACCAGCACCGGCTTCTCCCCCACCAGCGCCGCCAGCAGCGCGTCCAGGTGCGCCCGGTCCTGCAGGGAACGCAGGCCCGGAGTGTTCGGCGAGGAGACGTTGACCGCGAAGTAGTCGCCGTACCCGCGCAGGGCCTGGTACGAGGCGAGGTAGTCGGCCACCGCGTCGTCCAACGCGGTCACCTTGGACTTGCCGAGCGAGATGCCCAGCGGCACACCGATCGGTCGGGGCAGCGCGGCCAGCCGGGCCGCCAGGGCCTCGGCGCCGGCGTTGTTGAAGCCCATCCGGTTGACCACGGCCTCGCTCTCGCGCAGCCGGAACAGCCGGGGCCGGGGATTGCCCGGCTGACCGTGCGCGGTCACCGTGCCGACCTCGACGAAGCCGAAGCCCAGCGCCGGCCAGGCGGGCAGCGCGACGCCGTTCTTGTCCATCCCGGCGGCCAGGCCGACCGGGTTGGGGAACTCGACGCCGAACACGGTCCGCGGCGCGCGCACCGCGTACCGGGCCCGCAGCGCCGCGAGCAGCGCCGGCCGCCGGGACACCCCAACGAGCCGGCGCAGCGTCCACTCGTGCGCCGCCTCTGCGTCGCCGCCGCCGATCCGGAACAGCGCCGGCCGCACCGCCCGCTCGAAGATCACTGCTGGGCCCGCAGCGCGGCGTGCAGCTCCTGGAGGGGACGGACCTGCATGTCGCCGCGGATGCGGGCCTCGATGCCCATCACCGCCGCCGCGGCGCCGGGCACCGTGGTGATGCACGGGATGTCCGCGGTGACCGCGGCGCTGCGGATCTCGTAGCCGTCGGAGCGGGCGCTGGCGCCGGAGCCCTGCGGGGTGTTGACCACCAGGGCCACGTCGCCGCCGAGGATCAGCGAGACCGCGTCCTCACCCTCACCCGTCTGGTAGTGCTTGCGGATCTGCTCGCAGGCGATGCCGTGCCGGCGCAGCACCTCGGCGGTGCCGGTGGTGGCGACGATCTGGAAGCCCAGGTCGGCCAGGCGCTTGATCGGGAAGATCATCGCGCGCTTGTCCCGGTTGGCCACCGAGACGAAGATCTTCCCGTCCGTCGGCAGCGAGCCGTACGCGGCCGACTGCGACTTGGCGAAAGCGTGCCCGAAGTTGGTGTCGATGCCCATCACCTCGCCGGTGGACTTCATCTCCGGGCCCAGCAGCGAGTCGATCCCCTTGCCGGAGCGGGTGCGGAACCGCTTGAACGGCAGCACCGCCTCCTTCACCGCGATCGGGGCGTCCACCGGCATGGCGCCGCCGTCGCCGTCGCGCGGCAGCAGACCCTCGGCGCGCAGCTCGGCGATGGTGGCGCCGAGCGCGATCCGGGCCGCCGCCTTGGCCAGCGGCACCGCGGTCGCCTTGGACACGAACGGCACGGTGCGCGACGCCCGCGGGTTCGCCTCCAGCACGTAGAGCACGTCGTCCTTGAGCGCGTACTGCACGTTCAGCAGGCCACGCACCCCGACCCCCCGGGCGATCGCCTCGGTGTACCGACGCACCTCGGCCAGGTGCGAGCCGGCCAGGGTGATCGGCGGCAGGGCGCAGGACGAGTCACCGGAGTGGATGCCGGCCTCCTCGATGTGCTCCATCACCCCGCCGAGGTAGACCTCGCCGTCGGCGTCGCAGAGCGCGTCCACGTCGATCTCGATGGCGTCGTCGAGGAACCGGTCCACCAGCACCGGGTGGTCCGGCGAGATGTCCGTGGCCCGGCCGATGTAGTCGCGCAGGGTCGGGTCGTCGTAGACGATCTCCATGCCCCGCCCGCCGAGCACGTAGGAGGGACGCACCAGCACCGGGTAGCCGATCTCGTCGGCGATCGCCTTCGCCTCGTCGTACGAGGTGGCCATGCCGTGCGCCGGGGCGCGCAGCCCGGCCCGGGCCAGCACCGCGCCAAACGCGCCCCGCTCCTCGGCGAGGTGGATCGACTCCGGCGAGGTGCCCACGATCGGCACCCCGGCGTCCTTGAGCCGCTGCGCCAGGCCCAGCGGCGTCTGCCCGCCGAGCTGCACGACCACCCCGACCACGCCCGGCCCACCGGCCGCCCGGCCGGAGGAGTCCTCGGCGTGCCAGACCTCCAGCACGTCCTCGAAGGTGAGCGGCTCGAAGTAGAGCCGGTCGGCGGTGTCGTAGTCGGTGGAGACGGTCTCCGGGTTGCAGTTGACCATCACGGTCTCGAAGGCCGCCGCCCGCAGCGCCTGGACCGCGTGCACGCAGGAGTAGTCGAACTCGATGCCCTGCCCGATCCGGTTCGGGCCGGAGCCCAGGATCAGCACCTTCGGCCGGTCCGACCCGACGACCTCGGTCTCCTGGTCGTAGGACGAGTAGTGGTACGGGGTGGTCGCCTCGAACTCGGCCGCGCAGGTGTCCACGGTCTTGTAGACCGGGCGGATGTCCAGCCGGTGCCGCAGGGTCCGCACGCCGTCCTCGGCGGCGAGTTCCGGGCGCAGCGCGGCCAGCTGCCGGTCGGAGAGGCCGGCGCGCTTGGCCCGGCGCAGCAGCTCGGCGTCGAGCACCGGGGCGGCCACGATCTCGTCGCGCAACTCGACCAGACCGGCGATCTGGTCCAGGAACCACGGGTCGATCCCGCCCGAGGCGGCAGCCACCTCGGCGATCGAGGCGCCCAGCCGCAGCGCCCGCTCGACCGTGTAGAGCCGGCCGTCGTGCGGGACACCCAGCGCGGCCAGGGTGTTCTCCCTGGTGGCTCCGCGCGGATCCGGGACGCTCCAGAATCCGCCCGCCTTGGTCTCCATCGAGCGCATCGCCTTGTTCAGCGCCTCGCTGAAGTTGCGACCGAGGCTCATCGCCTCGCCGACCGACTTCATCGTGGTGGTCAGCTCCGGGTCCGCGCCGGGGAACTTCTCGAAGGCGAACCGGGGGATCTTGACGACCACGTAGTCCAGCGTCGGCTCGAAGGCCGCCGGGGTCTTCAGGGTGATGTCGTTGGGGATCTCGTCCAGGGTGTAGCCGATGGCCAGCTTGGCGGCGATCTTCGCGATCGGGAAGCCGGTCGCCTTCGACGCCAGCGCGGAGGAGCGGGACACCCGAGGGTTCATTTCGATCACGACGATCCGGCCGTCGGCCGGGTTCACCGCGAACTGGATGTTGCAGCCGCCGGTGTCCACCCCGACCTCGCGCAGCACCGCGATGCCCAGGTCGCGCAGCCGCTGGTACTCCCGGTCGGTCAGGGTCATGGCGGGAGCGACGGTGACGCTGTCGCCGGTGTGCACGCCCATCGGGTCGATGTTCTCGATCGAGCAGACCACCACCACGTTGTCGCGGCGGTCGCGCATCAGCTCGAGCTCGTACTCCTTCCAGCCGAGCACGCTTTCCTCGATCAGCACCTCGTGCACCGGGCTGGCGGCCAGGCCGTCGCCGGCGATGCGGGCCAGATCCTCCGGGGTGTGCGCCATGCCCGAGCCCAGCCCGCCCATCGTGAACGACGGCCGGATAACCACCGGCAGGCCCAGCTCGGCGACGGTCGCCTCGACCTCCTCCATCGAGTGGCAGACCCGGGAGCGGGGCACCAGGGCGGCCGGGTCGTCGATGCCGAGCCGGACGCCGGCCTTGGCCACGATCTCCTTGAACAGCTGCCGGTCCTCGCCGCGGTTGATCGCGTCGATGTTCGCGCCGATCAGCTCCACGCCGTACTTCTCCAGCACGCCGGCCTCGTGCAGGGCGACCGCGGTGTTCAGCGCGGTCTGCCCGCCCAGGGTGGGCAGGATCGCGTCCGGGCGCTCCTTGGCGATCACCAGCTCGACGAACTCGGGGGTGATCGGCTCGACGTAGGTGGCGTCGGCGAACTCCGGGTCGGTCATGATCGTCGCCGGGTTGGAGTTGACCAGGCTGACCCGGATCCCCTCGCTGCGCAGCACCCGGCAGGCCTGGGTGCCGGAGTAGTCGAACTCGCAGGCCTGGCCGATGACGATCGGCCCGGAGCCGATGACCAGGATGTGCTTCAGATCGGTCCGCTTAGGCATTGCTGCGCCCCTCGATGAGCTCGGCGAAGCGGTCGAAGAGGTAGTCCGCGTCGTGCGGGCCGGCCGCCGCCTCCGGGTGGTACTGCACGGTGAACGCGGGCACGTCCCGCGCCCGCAGCCCCTCGACCACGTTGTCGTTGAGGCAGACGTGGGACACCTGGACCCCGCCGAACTCGGTGTCGATCACCTGGTCCGGGACGACCACCCCGGCGCCCGCGCCCGGCACCTGCACCGCGAAGCCGTGGTTGTGGCTGGTCACCTCCACCTTGCCGGTGGCCCGGTCGAGCACCGGCTGGTTGATGCCGCGGTGCCCGTAACCCAGCTTGTAGGTGCCGAAGCCGAGCGCCCGGCCGAGGATCTGGCTGCCGAAGCAGATGCCGAAGAGCGGGATCTTGCGGCTCAGCACCTCGCGGGCGAGCGCGACCGGCCGGTCAGCGGTCGCCGGGTCACCCGGGCCGGGCGAGAAGAAGACCGCGTCGGCGCCGGTCGCGAGCAGCTCCTCGATGCTGGAGCCGGCGGGCAGCACGTGCGTGGTGACCCCGCGCGCGGCCAGCCGGCGCGGCACGTTGCGCTTGATCCCGAGGTCCAGGGCGGCGACCGTGTACCGGTGCTCGCCCTGCGCCGGCACCACGTACGGCTGGGCGGTGGTCACCTCGGCGGAGAGGTCCGCGCCCACCATCTCCGGGGCCTGCCGGACCCGGGCGAGCAGCGCCCGCGGGTCGTCCTCGACGCTGGAGATGCCGACCCGCATGGCGCCCCGCTCACGCAGGTGCCGGGTCAGCGCCCGGGTGTCGACCCCGCTGATGCCGACCACACCCTCGGCGGCGAGCCGGTCCTCCAGCCCGCCGGTGGCCCGCCAGTTCGAGCCGATCCGGGCCGGGTCGCGGACCACGTAGCCGGCCACCCAGATCCGGGCCGACTCGTCGTCCTCCGCGTTCACCCCGGTGTTGCCGATGTGCGGTGCGGTCTGCACCACCACCTGCCGGTGGTAGGAGGGGTCGGTGAGGGTCTCCTGGTAGCCGGTCATACCGGTGTTGAAGACCGCCTCGCCGAAGGTCTCCCCGACGCTGCCGTAGGCCTCGCCGGAGAAGGTCCGCCCGTCCTCCAGCACCAGAATCGCTGGACGCCTCTTCACTTCGTTGCCTTTCCGTCGAGGACCGTCGGCTCGCCGTGCAGGAAGGTCGCCACGACGCGACCCGGCAGCGTCATGCCGGCGTACGGGGTGTTACGGCTGTGGCTGGCCAGCTCCGCGGGTTCGACCACCCGACGGGCGGCCGGGTCGACCAAGGTGAGGTTGGCCGGCACGCCGGGCGCCGGGTCGAGGCCGTGCGCGTCCAGCCCGGCGATCCGGGCCGGCGTACGCGACATCCGCTCGGCGATCAGGTCCCAGCGCGGGCCGAGCACGTCGAGCGCGATCGAGAGCGCCGTCTCCAGTCCGAGCATCCCCGGCCGGGCGTACGCCCACTCGCATTCCTTGTCCTCCACCGCGTGCGGGGCGTGGTCCGTGGCGACCACGTCGATCACGCCGTCGACCAGCGCGGCGCGCAGCGCGACGATGTCCCCGTTGGTGCGCAGCGGCGGGTTCACCTTGTAGACCGGGTCGTACGTCTCGGCCCGGTCGTCGGTGAGCAACAGGTGGTGCGGGGTCACCTCGGCGGTGACCCGGACCCCGCGGGCCTTGGCCTGTCGCAGCACCTCGACGCTGCCGGCCGTGGAGACGTGGCACACGTGCAGCCGGCTGCCGACGTGCTCGGCGAGCAGCACGTCCCGGGCGATGATCGCCTCCTCGGCCACCGCCGGCCAGCCGGTCAGCCCGAGCCGGGTGGAGACCTCACCCTCGTGCATCTGCGCGCCCTCGGTCAGCCGGGGCTCCTCGGCGTGCTGGGCGATGATCCCGTCGAACGCCTTGACGTACTCCAGCGCCCGGCGCATCAGCTTCGGGTCGGCCACGCAGTGCCCGTCGTCGGAGAAGATCCGCACCTTGGCCGCGGAGTCGGCCATCGCGCCGAGCTCGGCCAGCCGCTCGCCGGCCAGCCCGACGGTGACCGCGCCGATCGGCTGCACGTCCACCAGGCCGGCCTCCCGGCCGAGCCGCCAGACCTGCTCGACCACCCCGGCGGTGTCGGCGACCGGGGAGGTGTTCGCCATCGCGCAGACCGCGGTGTACCCGCCGAGCGCCGCCGCCCGGGAGCCGGACTCGACCGTCTCGGCGTCCTCGCGGCCCGGCTCGCGCAGATGGGTGTGCAGGTCGACCAGGCCGGGCAGGGCGACCAGCCCGGCGGCGTCGACCACGGTGGCGTCGGCGGCGGTCAGACCGGCGCCGACCTCGGCCACGACGCCGTCGCGGATCAGCAGGTCGGTCGGCGCGGCGCCGAGCACGCTGACTCCCTTGACCAGGTACGCGGTCATGCGTTGTTCCCCCCGAGCAGCAGGTAGAGGACGGCCATCCGGACGGAGACCCCGTTGGTGACCTGTTCGACGATGGTGGAGCGGGGCGAGTCGGCCACCTCGGGCGTGATCTCCATGCCCCGGTTCATCGGACCGGGGTGCATGACGATCGCGTGCTCCGGCAGCCGGCGCATCCGCGGCCCGTCCAGGCCGTAGCGGCGGGCGTACTCGCGGGCGGAGGGGAAGTAGGAGTCGTTCATCCGCTCCCGCTGCACCCGCAGCATCATCACCACGTCCGCGTCGGGCAGCGCCGCGTCGAGGTCGTAGCAGACGGCGGTGCCGGGGGCGAGCGCCTGGGCGATGTCGACGGGGATGAGCGTCGGCGGCCCGACCAGCGTGACCTTGGCGCCGAGGGTGGAGAGCAGCAGCACGTTGGAGCGGGCGACCCGGCTGTGCAGCACGTCCCCGACCACCGTGACCGACAGGCCGGCCAGCCGGCCCAGCCGGGACCGCATGGTGTACGCGTCGAGCAGCGCCTGCGTGGGGTGCTCGTGGGTGCCGTCGCCCGCGTTGACCACCGACCCGTCGACCCATTCGGCGAGCCGGTGCGGGGCGCCGGAGGCGGGGTGGCGGACCACCACCGCGTCGGCGCCCATCGCCTGCAGGGTCAGCGCGGTGTCCTTGAGGCTCTCGCCCTTGGTGACGCTCGACCCCTTCGCGGAAAAGTTGATCACGTCGGCGCTGAGTCGCTTCGCCGCCGCCTCGAAGGAGATCCGGGTGCGGGTGGAGTCCTCGTAGAAGAGGTTCACCACCGTCCGGCCACGCAGTGCGGGCAGCTTCTTGATCTCCCGGCCGGCGACGGTGGACATCTCCGCGGCGGTGTCCAGGATCCGGGTGGCGGTGGCCGCGTCCAGGTCGGCGCCGGAGAGCAGGTGCCGGATCATGCGGGGTTACCTCCGTACAGCTTGACCCCGTCGACGCCGTCGGTCTCGGCGAGCGTCACCTTGACGCTCTCGGAGAGCGCGGTGGGGATGTTCTTGCCGACGTAGTCGGCCCGGATCGGCAGCTCGCGGTGACCGCGGTCGACCAGGACGGCGAGCTGCACCGAGGCCGGCCGGCCGACGTCGTTGAGCGCGTCGAGGGCGGCCCGCACGGTGCGGCCGGAGAAGAGCACGTCGTCGACGAGGATGACCCGCTTGCCGTCGATGCCGCCGGGCGGCAGCTGGGTCGGTCCGACCGCGCGGATCGCGTGCCGGCGCAGGTCGTCGCGGTAGAGGGTGATGTCGAGCACACCGACCGGAACGGCCATGTCCTCGAAGGTGCTGATCCGGGCGGCGAGCCGCTTGGCCAGCGGAGCGCCCCGGGTGGGAATGCCGAGCAACACGGTGTCGGCGGCACCCTGGGTCTTCTCCAGGATCTGGTGGGCGATCCGGTCGACCACGCGCTGCACGTCGGCGCTGGCGAGGATCACCTTCACCGAGGGTTGCCGCGCGGTCGGCGACTGGGCAGCCGGTGGGCAGGCCACGGCGGACCTCCTTCCCCGCCTCACGGGACGGGTCGTTAAAGGATGTCGGACACCTCCGGGCCGGCCGCGAAGGGCGACGCCGGGGCTTCACGCCACGTTACCAGTGGTCACCGGGCCGATCGCGGCGGCCCGCTGACCATCGGATCAGGCCGGCGAAATGGGGATAACTCCCCCCGTGCTCCCCAACGGTAGGGTCACGACCACTTGACCAGGTGTCGCAATCCCCGTACCGTCACGCTCCGTAGCGATCGCTGGGAGAACCCCAAAGCAGCACTGGGAGTGTCCGAATGCCCTCTGAATACGCCAAGTCGCTGGGCGCCCGCCTGCGCTCCATCCGCCAGCAGCAGGGGCTGTCCCTGCAGGGGGTGGAAGAGAAGTCGAACGGGCGGTGGAAGGCCGTGGTGGTCGGCTCGTACGAGCGCGGCGACCGCGCCGTGACGGTGTCCCGCCTGGCCGAGCTGGCCGACTTCTACCGCGTTCCCGTCTCGGAGCTGCTGCCCGACGGCAGCGGGGTGCGTCACGAGCCCACCAGCAAGATCGTCCTGGACCTGGAGCGGCTCTACGACGAGGCCTCCGAGGACCTCGCCTACGTGGCCCGCTACGCCCGGGCGATCCAGCAGCAGCGCGGTGACTACAACGGCCGGGTGCTCTCGATCCGCGCCGACGACCTGCGTGCCCTGGCGATCGTCTACGACGCCTCGCCGTCCGGTCTGATCGAGCGGCTCACCGAGCACGGTGTGCTGGTCGCCGACCCGCGGGCGTTCTTCGCCTCCTGACCCGCGAACACCACGAAGGGCCCGTGCCGTCCGGCACGGGCCCTTCGTGGTGGTACGGGTGCGGCGGGGCCGCGTCAGCGGGTGGCGTACTCGGCGATCCGGCCGAGCACCCCGTTGAGGAAGCGCGGCGAGTCGTCGGTCGACATCTGCCGGGCCAGCTCGACCGCCTCGCTGATCGCCACCGCGTCGTCGATCTCGTCGACGTAGAGCAGCTCGTAGACCGCGATCCGGGCGAGGTTGCGGTCGACCACCGGCATCCGCTCCAGCGTCCAGCCCTCGGTGTAGCTGGCGATCAGCTCGTCGATCCGGTCGAGGTGGGCGGCGACCCCTTCGACCAGGCCCACCGCGTAGCCCAGGTGCTCGGGGTGCGGCCGCTCGATCCGCTGCAGGTAGCCGGCGAGCACCTCCACCGGAGGGTGATCCCGCAGGTCGGCCTCGAAGAGCACATCCAGTGCCCGCTTGCGCGCCTTACGGCGCGCCGGCATCTGCTGCTTGGGGCCCTCAGCCATCAGGAGCGGCCGAGGTAACGGCCGTCGCGGGTGTCGACCTTGATCTTCTCGCCGGTGGTGATGAAGAGGGGCACCTGCACGGTCGCGCCGGTCTCGACGGTCGCCGGCTTGTTGCCGCCGGTCGAGCGGTCGCCCTGCAGACCCGGCTCGGTGTAGGTGACCTCGAGCACGACGCTGGTCGGCAGCTCGATGTAGAGCGGGACGCCCTCGTGGGTGGCGACCGTCGCCTCGGCCTCGGGCAGCAGGTAGTTGGCCGCCTCGCCGACCGTGCCGCCGGGCACGGTGATCTGGTCGAAGGTCTCCAGATCCATGAAGACGTAGTCTTCGCCGTCGGCGTAGAGGTACTGCATGGTGCGCTTGTCGACGGTCGCCGTCTCGACCTTGGTGCCCGCGTTGAAGGTCTTGTCGACCACCTTGCCGGAGAGCACGTTCTTCAACGTGGTGCGCACGAACGCACCACCCTTACCGGGCTTGACGTGCTGGAACTCGACTACGGCCCAGAGCTCCTTGTCGAGGTTGAGTACCAGGCCGTTCTTCAGGTCGTTGGTGGTGGCCATTTCCTGCCTTGATCATCAATTTGGCGGACAGACCTGGCAAGTCTACAAGCCGCCCGGGACGGCCGCCTCCGCCGTCACCGGCCGGCCCGGCCCCGCTGCGACCGCCGCACCTGCGGCCCGACCGACCCACCCACCGTCCTTTGCTCTGCTTCAGCGCAGGCAACAGTCACCTGGCGTTTCGAGAGCCCGGGCCGACGATGCGAGCCGGATCACGGTATGCCCAGGTCAACGCGGTGTTGCCCCCGCTGAAGCAGAGCAAAGGCGGCGCGGAAGGGGGGTCGCCGCACTCCGCGCCGGTCACGGTGAGCGAACACGGCGTGGGGGAAGCGCCAACGGGCCTGCCGTCAGGCGTCAGGCGTCAGGCGTCAGGCGTCAGGGTGGCCAGGTGGTGCAAGGCGAGGCGGTAGCCGTCGACGCCGAGCCCGGCGATCACTCCGGTCGCCACCGCGGAGACCACCGAGTGGTGCCGGAACTCCTCGCGCGCGTGGATGTTGGAGATGTGCACCTCGACCAGCGGCCCGCGCAGCAGCGCGCAGGCGTCCCGCACGGCGTAGGAGTAGTGCGACCAGGCGGCCGGGTTCAGCACCACCGCGGCGCCCTCGTCGGCGGCGGCTTGCAGCCAGCCGAGCAGCTCGTGCTCGGCGTCGGTCTGCCGGACGGTGACGTCCAGGCCGAGCTCACGGCCGGTCGACTCGCAGAGCGCCACCAGGTCGGCATAGCTGGTCGCGCCGTACACCTCGGGCTGGCGGGTGCCCAGCCGGCCCAGGTTCGGCCCGTTCAGCACGTACACCTTCACCCGGCTGCCACCTCCGCGTAGGCGGCGCGGAGGAGGTCGTCGTCCGGGCCCTCCAGGATCGCCGGGCGGGCCAGCCCGTCCAGCACCACGAAGCGCAGCCGGTCACCCCGGGCTTTCTTGTCCACCCGCATCGCCCCCAGCAACTCCGGCCAGGCGTCGGCCCGGTAGCTGGTGGGCAGGCCGAGCGCGGCGACGACGGTACGGTGTCGGCCGGCGGTCGCCTCGTCGAGCCGGCCGGCGAGGCGGGCCAGAGTGCCGGCGTAGACCAGGCCGACGGCGACCGCGTGCCCGTGCCGCCAGCGGTAGCCCTCCACCTTCTCGATCGCGTGCGCCAGGGTGTGGCCGTAGTTGAGCACCTCGCGGACGCCGGACTCACGCAGGTCGCCGGAGACCACGTCGGCCTTGACCCGGATCGCCCGCTCGATCAGCTCCCGGGTCACCGGCCCGGCCGGGTCGGTGGCCGCTGCCGGGTCGGCCTCGACCAGGTCGAGGATCACCGGGTCGGCGATGAAGCCGCACTTGACCACCTCGGCCAGCCCGGCGGCCAGGTCGCTCGGGGGCAGGCTGTCCAGGGTGGCCAGGTCGGCGAGGACCCCGACCGGTGGGTGGAACGCGCCGACCAGGTTCTTGCCGGCGGCGGTGTTGATCCCGGTCTTGCCGCCGACCGCGGCGTCGACCATGCCGAGCAGGGAGGTGGCCACCGGCACCCAGCGCACCCCACGGAGCCAGGACGCGGCGACGAAGCCGGCGAGGTCGGTCACCGCGCCACCGCCCACCCCGACCACTGCGTCGGAGCGGGTGAAGCCGGCCGCGCCGAGCCGGTCCCAGCATGCCGCGGCGACGTCGATCTGCTTGCCGGCCTCGGCGTCCGGCACCTCGATCGGCAGCGGAGCGACGCCGGCGGCGTTCAGCCGCTCGCCGAGCGCGTCGGCCAACTCCTTCAGCGGTGGCGCGTGCAGCAGCGCCACCCGGGTCGCGCCGGGCAGCAGGCCGGGGAGCGTGTCGAGCAGGTCGCGTCCCACCAGCACGTCGTACGGCCGCTCGCCGCCGACCGGGATCCGGGTTACCTCGTCCATCGCCGGCAGCCTAGTCCAGCGGGCCCGGGCCGGGCGACGTCAGCGCGCCAGCAGGGCGGTGATCTCGGCGGCGATCTCCGCGGGGCTCCGCCCGTCGGTGACCACCGTCGCGGTCGCCACCTCGGTGTAGAGCGGTCGACGCTGGTCCATCAGGTGCTTCAGCGTCGCCCGCGGGTTGAGCGTCAACAGCGGGCGCCCGACGCCCAGGCCGACCCGCTTCACCGCGTCGGACAGCTCGACGGAGAGGTGCACCACGGTGTGCCCGACCAGGGCGGCACGGGTCTCCTCGGCCAGGACGGCGCCGCCGCCGAGGGCGAGCACCCCCGGGCAGGAGGCGAGCGCCGCGGCCACCGCGGCCCGTTCGAGGGCGCGGAAGTGCGCCTCGCCCTCGTCGATGAAGATCTCCGGGATCGGCTTGCCGGCCATCCGCTCGATGTCCAGGTCGGTGTCGCGGAACTCCACGCCGAGCGCGGCGGCGAGCGCCTGGCCGACCGTGGTCTTGCCCGAGCCGGGCGCGCCGACCAGCACACAGACCGGCCTGGTCGCTCCGAGCGTCGGATCGGAACCGGACACGGTCACCGGATCACCAGCGCGTCGAGGTAGCCGGCCAGGTTGCGCCGGATCTCGGCGACCGAGTCGCCACCGAACTTCTCCATGGTCGCCTCGGCCAGCACCAGGGCGACCATCGCCTCGGCCACCACCGCGGCGGCGGGCACCGCGCAGACGTCCGAACGCTGGTTGATCGCCGTGGCCGGCTCGCCGGTGGTCACGTCGATGGTGGCCAGGGCCCGGTTCAGCGACGAGATCGGCTTCATCGCGGCCTTGACCCGCAGCGGCTCACCGGTGGTGATGCCGCCCTCCAGCCCGCCGGCCCGGTCGGTGACCCGGCGTACGCCGGTGGCGGTCGGCATGATCTCGTCGTGCGCCTCGGAGCCGCGGGAGCGCGCCTGCTGCCAGCCGTCGCCGATCTCCACGCCCTTGATCGCCTGGATGGACATCAGCGCGGTGGCCAGCCGGGCGTCCAGCTTCCGGTCCCACTGCACGTGGCTGCCCAACCCCGGCGGCACCCCGTACGCCAGCACCTCGACCACGCCACCGAGGGTGTCGGCGGCCTTCTTCGCGGCGTCGACCTCGGCGACCATCCGGGCGCTGGCCTCCGGGTCGAGGCAGCGCAGCGGGTCGGCGTCGATCCGGGCGGCGTCCTCCGGGCGCGGGCGCAGTCCCGGCTTGACCGCGACCGGCCCCAGCTCCACCACGTGCGAAACGATCTCGATGCCGAGGGTCTGCTTCACCAACGCCTTGGCGACGGTGCCGACGGCGACCCGGGCGGCGGTCTCGCGGGCGCTGGCCCGCTCGAGGATCGGCCGGGCGTCGGTGTGGCCGTACTTCTGCATGCCGGCGAGGTCGGCGTGGCCGGGCCGGGGACGGGTCAGCGGGGCGTTGCGGGCCTGCCCGGCCAGCTCGTCGGCGTCGACCGGGTCGGGGGCCATCACGGTGCGCCACTTCGGCCACTCGGAGTTGCCGACCCGGACCGCGACCGGGCTGCCGATGGTGACGCCGTGCCGCAGGCCGCCGATCACCTCGACCTCGTCCTGCTCGAACGCCATCCGCGCGCCCCGGCCATAACCCAGCCGCCGGCGGGCCAACTCGGCCGAGATCTCGCCGGTGGTCACCTCGACCCCGGCGGGCACCCCCTCGATCAGCGCGACGAGGGCGGGTCCGTGCGATTCACCTGCAGTCAGCCAGCGCAACACAGCGGTCAGTCTGTCACGCCGGGTGGTCACTGCCGTGCGGTGCCCGCCCTGTCCCGCCCTGCGGACGACGGCGTCCGCCACCGGCGCGCCCGGCCCGGCCGGTCGCCGACCGGATCATGATCAGCGAACCGGGGTCACGGCCTGCGGATCGCGATCAACGACTTGGTGAGGCCCAGCAGGCGCTCATTTCGAATGGTGGCGTCGGGAAAGAGGTAACGCAGCTCGGCCCGACCGACGAGTTCCGTCGTCAAGACCTGTTTCATCGCCAGGTCGTAGGATTTTCCGGGCGTGTAGGCGAGGGGCCACTTGCGCGCCACGACAACCCGCGCCGACACCGGCAGGAATTGCATTCCGGGCGCGACCCAGTGCGGCTCGATCGGGAAGTACCGGTAAGGCGTCTGGACCCAGTAGGCCGGCGCCAGCTCACGGACCGCCTCCGCCATCCGCCGGCGCCGCTCGTATCCGCCGACGTGCTCCAGCACGCTGTTGCTGAAGACGAGGTCGTAGCGGCGGCTCAGGACACTCTTGGGCAGTTCACACGCATCGGCGTGATCGGCCTCGGCCCACTCGGGCAGCTCCGTGGGGAGCGGCTCCAGATTGACCACGTGCACGTGCGCCGGACGCACCGGAACCTTGGCCCAGCTCTCCACCCGACCGCCCAGGTCGAGGACATTCATCTCGGCGAGATCCGGAAAAGTTTCCGAGAGCCACGCGGCACGCCGGGCGCGCCGTTTCGCGCCCAGGGAAGTCGGCGAATCAACCAGATAGAACCTGAGCGAGTGGAGGGCCATGGAATCAGATTTTTATCGATCGATTCGACCGTGTCATCGGCCGATCGGTCCGTGCCATCGGGGCTCGTGGAACAAACGCGTCGCCGCCGAATCCCTCGGGCGGATCCGGCGGCGCCATCGTCAGATCCCCCGGCCGCGCCGGTGCAGGCTCCGCAACACCGCGTCCGCGCGGACCACCCGGCCGGCCACTGCGAGCGCCAGGTAGGCACGCGGCTCGCGCAGGTTGCGCCGCAGGGTGTGGCGGGCCCAACGGACCGCGCCGCGCCGGTCACCGGAGGCGGCCCGGGCGAAGGCGATCTGACCCGCCACCCGCGCCTCGCCGGCCGGCTGGCCGGCGAACTCCGGGTAGCGCTCCAGCAGCCACTGCAACGCCTCGGAGATGGTGTCCCAGCGCTGCGCGAAGTAGGACCGCTTGTGCCAGCGCACCAGCACGTACGGGGTGCGCAGGTTGACCAGCGGCGCGCTGCGCGCGGCCCGGAGCAGGAACTCGTAGTCCTCGGCGTAGCTGCCCGGGATCTCCTCGTCGACCAGCCCGAAGCCGTCGCGCAGCGCGGCGGCGCGGATCACGAAGGTGGACGGGTGCAGCTCGGTCATCCGGTCGCGCAGCAGTTCGGCGAGGCCGACCCGGTCCTTGTCGAGCACCCGGTCGACGGTGTGCCCGTCGTAGCTGACCCGGATGCCGCAGCTGACGAACTCCGCCTCGGGCGCGGCGGCGAGCGCGGCGACCTGGGCGGCGAGCTTGCCCGGCAGCCACTCGTCGTCGTCGTCGCAGAACGCGATCAACTCACCGTCGGCGGCCAGGGTGCCCGAGTTGCGCGCCCCGGCCAGACCGGGGGTGCGCTCGTTGCGGATCACCCGCACGCTGCGCTCGGGCCGGGACAGCGCGGCCAGCGACCCGTCCGGCTCGGACTGGTCGTGGACCACCACGACCTCGATGGGGCCGGGATGATCCTGGTCGAGGATGGCCCGGACGGCGGCGCGGAGCAGCTCCGGCCGGTCCCGGGTGGGCACCACGACGCTGACCGTGGGCGTCACGGCTTCCGCCCCTCGCCCTGGGTGGGCCGGGCCCACGCCCGCCACCACTGCCGGCGTCGCCCGGCCGCCGCGGCGACCAGCCCGTCCACGATCTGCCCGACCCGGTTCACCGCCTCGTGCCGCGCGTCGTGCGCCTGCGGGTCGGCGGCGACCGCGAAGCGGGCCGCGTCGGCCAGCCCGGCGGCGAGCGCGGCACGCAGGTCCTGCCGCGACTCGCAGAGCGCGACCATGCCGGCCGCGCCGAGCCGGCGGGCGAAGAGCAGCTGGTGATCGTCGACGTGCTCGCCGTGGGACGGATCCCGGGGGACCACGATCGGCAGGTGACCGTGCCGGCGGGCCTCCAGGATCGTCGCCGGGCCGCCGTGACAGACCACCAGGTCGGCGTCGGCCATCGCGGTCTGCAACGCGTCGTGGCCGAGGAACGGCACCGCCCCGGGCACCGCGGGAGCCCGGGTGTGCCCATGCTGGACGGTGAGCCCGATCTGGTCGGTGGCCTCGGCATGCCACTCCTCCAGCCAGTTCACCAGCCGGTCGAAGGGGTGCTTGTCGGTGCCGACGGCGACCAGCAGCTGGAGCCGGGCGGCGTCGGCGCGGTCGCGCTGGCGAGGCACCCGGGTCGGGTCGGGGCGGACGGCGGGTCGGGCCAGGTGTGGCGCCTGCCGGGTCGGGGCGGGCCGGTGCGCCGGGGCGGTCCCGGTTGTCGCGTCCCCGCTCACAGCAGCGTCCCCACGACGGTCGCCTCGGGGTACTGCCGGCGCTGCTCGTCCCACTGCACGAGCATGGCGGTGAGGAACGGGCGGCAGAGCCGGGCGGTCAGCGTCGGGGTGTCGATCCGGTCGTACACCTCGATGTAGACGGTCGGGATGCCGCGCAGCCGGGCCAGCACCACGAACGGCACGGCGACGCCGGCGCCGGTGGTGACCACCGCGGCGACCCGCCGGCGACGCAGCACCCGCCAGGCGAGCACCGCGTTGCGCAACAGGTTCGGCACGTTGCGGGTGGTCGGGTGGTGCGCCGGCACCAGTTCCTCGCCGGCGAGCAACGACACCGCCTCCGGCGTGTCGAAGGTGACCCAGCACCGACGCCGCTGTTCGTACCAGGGCCGCAGTGCCAGAAGTTGGGCCAGGTGGCCGCCGCTGGAACTGACCAGCAGCAGGACCGGGGGCCCGCCATCCTCAGTGTTCGTGTCCACGCGACTCCCCACAAGTTCGCTTGGAGTTTCGGTCGGCGCCACGCAAGAGCAGATCACAGCTCGACCGACCGTTGTATAGGGCGACCGGGTGATCGACCGGCCCTCCGCCGGGGTCGCCGGTCACCCCATACGCCCGGCGGTCCATCGACCACCATCACGACCAGCAATTCTTCCGTCACGCTACGACGATGGTCAACAGCCATCGGCGTGGCGATCCGACCGGATCAGCCGCTATGTCGTTTCTCGATGACGTCCAGGAGCGCGGGATGCAGCGCGCTGTTCCAGCCCGCCCCGGCGTCGGCCAGCCGCCACGTCCGCAGCCACATCTCCAGCAGGTAGCCGTCGGCCACCAGGCGGCGCTGCGCCGGCCCGAGCCCCAACCGCTCGCCGTACCGGTCGAGCTGCGCGTCGACGGCCCGCGCGGCCGTCGCGACCGGTTCCGCGCGCAGCACCACGGCCCGCTGGAACGCGTCGTGCGCCAGGTCGAAGCCGAGGGGTACGTCCGGTCCACTGTGCTCCCAGTCCCAGGCGACCAGCCGGCCGTCGTGCCGGCCCAGGTTCCACGGCACCCAGTCGCCGTGCCAGTGCCCGAACTCGACCGGCGTGCCGCCGTGCCGGCGGGCCAGCTCCCCCACCGCGGCGACTGCCCGCGCGCCGGCCGGTCCGGCCACGGCGGAGCGGTCCGCCTCGGCGGTCAACCGGGCCAGGAACGGCGATCCGGCCAGCGGCCGGAGCGGCGCCGCCGGACGGCCCCGACGGGCCACCGCGAGCAGCGCGGCGATCCGGGGCGGGTCGGTGACCGGCACGCCGCGCACCCGCGACGGCAGCGGCTCGACCACGGCGATGAGCTGCCCCGCCCAGTCGAGCTCGGCGAGCAGCCGGGGCGTCACCGGATGGTCGGGCACCCCGGTCACCTCGGCCAACGTGCGCAGCGCGGCGGACTCGGCGGCGACCAGCGCCCGGGTGGCGCGGTTCCAGCCGATCTTCGCGTACCCGCGCGGCCGGCCGTCGGCGGTGAAGAGCTGCAGGGTGGGTTTGTGGTTGGGGTCCGGTGGCCGTACCCCGCAGGCGGCGTGCAGCGGCGCGTCGCCGAGGGCCGCGGCGAGCCGGTCGGCCAGGAGCAGCTCGGCCAGCGGTGCCCCGGCCGGTACCGCGACGGTCAGGGTGGGAAAGGCCCGCTGCACCGCGCCGACCCGGGACAGCCCGCCGAGCGCGGCCCGCACCGCGCGCACCTTCGGCGGCCGCAGCGCGTTGTACGCCAGCAGCGACGCCGCGGTGACCCGGGGCGCGCCGAGCGGCAGCAGGAACCGGGCCCGGGACAGTGACGGCACCACCGCGTAGCGGGCGACCGCCCGGTGCCCGGCCGGCGGGGCGCCGCCCACGGTCAGCGCCACCCGTTCGTCGCCGAAGACCGCCCGGCTCACCCAGCCCAGCCCGTCGCCGCGGGTACGCGGATCGGCGGACGCGGCGACCGAGGCGGTCACGCCGCCCGGTCCGGCCAGTCGAGGTCCAGCCCGAGCCGCTCCCGCAGCGCGTCGTTGTACGGCCGGTAGTACGCGGTCAGCTCCGCCCGCAGCGCCGGCTCCAGCGGCGCCGAGCGGCGGTCGTTGTAGACCTTGAAGTCGGGCAGGTCGTGCGGGGGCAGCCCGAGGAAGTCCAGCGTCCGGCGGTAGGTGGTGCGGGCGTCGCGGTAGAGGCCCTCGCTGGGCAGGAAGAGGATCTGCGCCCGGTCGAACCGGTCCAGCCACGGCTCCAGGTGCTCCAGGTAGCGCCCCCGGGCCCGGTAGCTGTACCAGTCGTAGCGTTCGCTGAAGTACTCCGGTTCGGCGAGAAGCCGCTCCCGCTCCCCCGCCGTGCGTTCGGCCTCGGCGGCGAGCGCGTCGCCGAAGTCCAGCGGCTCGATGCCGTGCGTCCGCCGCTCCTTCCAGTGCGAGTACGCCCGCTCGACCGGGTCCCGCAGCAACACCACCAGCCGTACCGACGGCATCAGCGCGGCGACCCGCTGCGCCGCCAGCGGATGGAACATGTAGAGCGGGGCGGCCTCGCCGACCCGCACCGGCCCGCCGTGCCGGCTCTCCAGCGCCGCGCGCTGCCGCACGGTCGGGAAGTGCGAGCGATACCACGCCTCGCCCCGGTGCCAGTTCTCCTCGAAGTAGTGCGAGGCCTTGGTGTTCCAGGCCGGAAAGAGGCGCGGCACCAGCGGGTGCTGCACCAGGTAGTTCCAGAGCGAGGTGGTGCCGCCCCGCTTGGTGCCGATGATGAGGAAGTCCGGCAGCGGCCGCCGGTCGCTGGTGCGCACCGCGTAGTCGACCAGAGAGTCCTTCACCCGGTCGGTCACCTGGGTCGGCACGAGCTGCTTCACCCGGTCTCGGATGGACGGCACGACGGACCTCACCTGCCCTTCATGGACGCCGCGGCGGCATCGGCGGCGGTCGGCGCCGCCTGCTCCCGGCCACGGATCTGACTCATGGTCACCCGGATGCGCCGTCGCACCCGGGGCAACGTCAACAAGCCGACGCAGCCGGCCGCCAGCACCGCCAGCGCCACCACCAGCCCGGGGATCTCCCGCCCGGCGCCCAGCACACCGGCCAGCGCCGCCACACCCACCGCGGCGACCGTTCCGGCCGCCGCCCGCAGCAGCGCCGCGTCGACCAGGGGCTGACCGACCACCGCCCGGGCGCAGCCGGCGGCGGTGAGGTTCTCGGTGACGATCCCGGCCGCCCAGGCCAGCGCCGCGCCGGTCGCGCCGTGCCCGGGGATCAGCCACAGCCCCAGGGAGACGGTGACCAGCAGGCCGGCGAGGGCGGCGGTCAGGTGCAGGCCGCTGCGCCCGCCCATCAGCAGCAGGCTCTGCACGTTGCCGACCCCGGTGTTGACCAGCATCGCCAGCGCCAGCACCGTCATCGCCGGCGCGCCGGCGGCGAACTCCGGGCCGAAGAGCTGGAGGAAGGCCGGCCCGAAGACGGCGAGCAGCAGGTAGACCGGCCAGGAGAGCACCAGCGCCCAGGTGGTCAGCTGCCGGTGCACCGCCGCCGCGGCCGCCCGCTCGCCGCGGCCGAGCAGCCGGGACAGCTGCGGCGACACCGCCACCCGCAACCCCTGCATGGCCAACTGCCCGGCGAGGATGTAACGGCCGACCGCGCCGAACACGCCGGCGTCGGCCTGCCCGGCGAGCACCGAGGTGAGCAGCACCCCCACCCACATGCTGCCCGCGTCGATCGCGGCCGAGGCGGCCCGGGGCAGCGCGAACCGCCAGAACACCGACCAGTCGGCCCGCTCCGGCCGCAGCACCGCGCCCCGGCCGACGCCGAGCGGACCGGCGACCAGAGTGAGGCAGACCAGCAGCGCGAGCGCCGCCGGCACCAGCCAACCGGTCATGCCGGCGAGCAGGCCGCCACCGGCGAGGGCGGCCGCGCCGACCAGCACCGGCCGAGCGACCGGCAGCAGGAAGAACTGCACCGCGACGTACGCCCGGATCGGCCGTACGCAGCGCAGCGTCGCGAGCAGCAGAGTCATCCCGACCACCACCGGCACCGCCGCGAAGCTCAGCGCCAGCAGCGGCGGGCCGGCGGCGCCGGAGCCGCCCAGCAGCCGGGGCGCGAACGCGTCGGCGGCCAGCACCCCGACGCCGGCGACCAGCACCGCGACGGCCAGCGGCGGGATCAGCGCGACCGGCAGCACCCGGGCGGCGTTCCCGCCCGACCCGGTGCGCCGTCGCGGCAGGGCCCACATCAGCCCGGTCTCCGCCCCGAGCGTGCAGACCGCGGTTGCGACGGTGACCACTCCGATCGCGGCGAAGAAGGCACCCGAGCCCACCGTGCCGTAGCCCCTGGTGATCACGACCGCGAGCACGAAGCCGAAGAGGCCGCTGGTCGCGGCGCCGACCAGCCCGGCGGCGCCGCTGCGGGCGCCCCGGCGGGTCTCCACCGTGCGGTCGGCCGGACCGGCGCTCTCGTCGACGGCGTCGGGGCCGGTCGCCGAACCGCCGGACGCCCCCGTCGGACCGCCGGGGCGGGTGGCGGCGGTCATGCCGGCACCGCCTCGGGACGCCGGGTCGGGCGCGCGCGCCGGGTGGCCCGGGCCCGCGCCTCCCGTTCGGCGAGCGCGATCGCGAACGTGATGGCGAAGAACGCGACGGCGAGGTTCGGGCTGGCCATGCCGTAGAACGGGAACTGCACCAGGCAGACCACCGGGACCACCGCCAGCCACTGGCCGGCGGCCGAGGTGGCCCGGGCGCAGAGCACCGCGGCGACCACGAACCAGGCGAGGAAGCAGAGCAACGCGGGCACGCCGTGGCTGAACAGGACCATCCAGAGCTGCCCCTGGGTGCCGATCGGCGCGGCCGCGGTGACGGTGTCCACGTTGACCGGCGCGCCGTAGCCGAGCCACGGTGAGTCCGCTATCCGCCGGATCACCTCGAGATAGAGCGAGAGCCGGTCGGTGTTGGTGTCGCTGGACTCGACCCGGTTGCCGATCAGCTCGGTGACCGGGATGAACAGGGTGGCGAGCCCGCTGATCACCACGATCCCGACGATGGACGCCGCCACCCGCACGTTGCCGCGCAGACCGGCCCGGATGCCCAGCACGGCCAGCCCGGCGCCGAGGCTGAGGAACATCCCCCGGTTGAGGGTGAGGAACGCCGGCGCCAGCGACAGCGGCAGCGTCGCCAGGAGCAGCCAGCGCAGCACGCCGCGGGGGCGCAGCATGGTGTACGCAACCACGGCGGGCAGCGTCATCGCGTACGCGCTGCCGTAGTTGTTCGTGTACGGGAAGGGCGCCGCCGGCCGGTAGATCGGGTTCAGGGACCGGGCGCTGTACTCGGCCGTGCTCAGGTGCACCATGTCCTGGATGAACGGGTTGCCGGCCACTCCGCCCGGCAGCAGCAGCTCCATCGGCGTGGTCATCGCCAACCGGGGCACCAGCACCCCCAGCCAGCCCAGCACGACCAGCCCGCACCAGAACGCGCAGAGCGGGGTCAGCACGGCCACCGGGTCGGCGCGCTCGCGCACGGCGGTGTAGACGTAGACCCCGACGACCAGCGCGGTGGCGTAGAAGGCCAGCCGCAGCGTGAACGACAGCACCGCAGACGGCGCCTGCAACTGGGTGGCACTCACCACCACGATGCAGAGGAACAGCAGCCAGATTCCCGTCGCCGGGGGCAGCGGCACCCGCCCCCGGGTGACCAGCAGCACGAAGAGCAGCGCGCCGAGCAGCGGCCAGCCGAGGTAGAAGGCGCCGGCCAGCCACCAGAGCGGCACCAGCCCGAACATCACCGCCAGCGGCCAGAGCGGCAGCAGCGGCGGCGCGGGCGCCGGCGACGGGCCGAGTGGAGCGGCCGGCGGCGGATCACCCCCGGCCGGTTCGCTGGTGGCCGGGGCCCGGGTGGCCGACACGGTCAGCCCCGGCCGCTGCGGGTGAGCACGAAGCCCAACGGCGTCACCCCGGCGGCCCGCAACCGCTCGACCAGCCGGCGCAGGTCGCTCTGCCGGGTCCGGTCCCGCTCCACCACCACCACCGCGGTGCCCTGGCGGGCGATCGCCACGCCGCGCTCGTCGGACTCCGCCGGCGGGGCGTTGTAGAGCACCAGCCCGTGGTCGGCGCCCTGACGCCAACTGCCGAACCGGACGCTGCCGATGCCGACCGGCACGTCCTCGGCTCCGATCACCCGGCCGTTCTCGCCGCCCTGCGCGGAGGTGACCCGCGGCAGGGTCAGGGTGGCGTCCGGGTCGGTGGAGGGGCGCGCGCCGGGCGGGTGCGGCGACGGCCGCCGCGCCGCCGCGTCCGCCGCCACGGGCGTCCCGGCCGGGCGCGGCTTGGGCACGATCGACCGGTTCGGTTCGGCGACCGCCGGCAGCCGCCCCCGGTCGGCGAGCACGGCGGTACGCAGCCGCTCGACGCGCCCGCTGTCGTCGGCGACGAACACCTCCCGACCGTCGGCGGCCAGCGCCACGGCGAGCCCGGCGGTGAGCCCGCTCGGATCCTCGCGGGCGGTCAGCAGGGAGACCCGGGCGGGCTGTCGAACCCGCTCGGCGATCGCCATCGCCACGTAGCGCACGTCGGCGTCGACGGCCCGGCGCGGGCCCCGGAACCGCTGCCGCCGCACGGTGCCCAGCAGCGGCAGGCCGGTGGCGTCGCGACCGTCGGTCACCGAGCGGATCCGCCGGTCCATCGACTCCCAGAGGTAGGCCAGCATGATCCCGATGAGCAGACCGCCGAGCAGACCGGCGAGGAGGTAGGTCGGCCGGTGCCCGGCGGCGGAGACCAACGCCTTCTCCGCGGTCTGGGTGACCCAGCCGGGGTTGACGTCGACCGCGGCGATCTCGGTACGCGCGGAGTTGAGCTGGGTCAGCTGGCTGTTGATCCCGGCGAGCTCGGCCACCGCGGCGTCCCCGGCGGCGGTGTCGCGGGCGCCGTTGACCCGCTTCTGCACGGCGCTCTGCTGGGCGACGACCTTGGCGATGCTCTCGTCGTAGGAGCGCAGCATCTCGGAGCGCTGCTTCTCGTACATGGTGCGCCGCACGTCCAGGTAGGCCTGGGCGGCGAGGTTGGCGCTCTCCACCGCGCGCTGCGGGCTGGGCGCCTGGTAGAGGAAGCGCAGGATCTGCCCGCCGGTCGGCACCTCGACCTCGAGCGCGGCGCGGATGTCGCGCGGGTCGCCGTCGACCGCGTCGGCGAGCCGCTGCACCACCTCGGTGCCGGTGGCGATGCCGCTCTCCACGTTCATGTTCACCGCGCGGTCGGCGCCGGCGCCGCTCGGCGTGAACGCGTCGGTCACCACCGGCCGGACCGCCACCACCGCGCTGGCGGTCACCGCCGACGGGACCAGCACCAGGTAGCCGAGCGCGGCGAGCAGGCCGACCGCGGCCACCCCGGCGACAAGGCGGAACCGGTGCAGCGGCACGCGGAGCAGGTCGGTCAGGGTCACCGTACGGCCCGCACCGCCGCCGCGCGCGGTGTCGGCGGGCCAGGAACCGGCTGCTGGGTCAGTCATGGAACTTCTTCACCGTCTGTTGAGGATTGCCGACGACCACGACGCCCGGCGGCACGTCGGTGCGGACCACGGTGGCGGCGCCGACGACGGAGTCCCGGCCGATCCGGACGCCCTTCAGCACCAACGCGTGGGTGCCGATCCAGACGTTCTCCTCGACGACGATCGGGGCCCGGGTGGCCGGGGTGGCCGGGTCGTGCCGCAGCTTGGGCGGCAGGTTGTGGAAGTCGCTGTCGAGCAACTCGCAGTCGGAGAGCAGGCAGCGGTCCTCGATGGTCACCGAGGTCCAGCTGCCGATCCAGGTGGCGTTGAGCAGGCAGTCGGCCCCGACCCGGACCTCGCCCGGGCCGGCGAAGCGGACCAGCTTGTTGATCCGGGTGCGCTCGCCGATGTGGACCCTGATCCCGCGACGCAGCCGGATCCGGCCGCGGATCTCGACGTCGCGGCCGAGCGTCAGCCGCCGGTAGCGCAGCCGGTACCAGCCACGTTTGACGGCGAAGACAACGCGCACCGCGCGCCCACCGCGGAGACCACCGGCGCCGGCCAACGACCCCTCCCCCATGTGTGGCAGGGCCGGCGACGGTGGTCCCGTCGCCGGCCCGACGTGAACAATCTACCGATGATCGGCTACGAAGAGTAGACGGCCGATCACTGCACCGCGAAGAACGTCGACGGCGAGGACCAGGTGAGCTCGGGTGTCGCCGTCGCCACCACCGTGGTGGCCGTCCCGTCGACCACCGGAGCGGCCGTCGGGTCGAACGGCACGCTGCGCAGCGTGCCGTCGGTGGCGCCGTAGACGATCCGGCCGCCGACCCAGGCCATCCCGCGCACCGTCGACCAGGTCACCCCGGTGGTGGGCAGGCTGAACTCGGTGGCGCCGAGGTAGTTGCCGTCGATCTCGAAGTAGCGGTAGTAGAGCGCGTTCGCCCCGCTGCGGGTGTAGTAGAGCCGTCCGTTGAGGAAGAACGCGCCGGTCAGCGCGGCCGGGTTGTACCAGTCGTTGTAGCCGGAGGCCTCCCACGGCGCGCCGATCGCTCCGCCGTTGAACAGCGAGATGTCGATCCGACTGCCGGTGGGGGTGCCCGCCACCGCGTGCGACCAGTAGATCCGGTCGTCGACCCGCCAGGTCGCGCCGGCCGCCGTGTAGTTGGGCTGGCTGACCGCGGTCGGCGTGCCGAGGGTGGTGCCGTTGAAGGGCACCTTGGCCACCGTGCCCGGGCCGGTGCCGAGGTAGAGGTTGCCGGTGGTGGCCGTGGGCGGGTTCTTCGGGGTGATGGTGCGCCCGCCGGCCAGCGGGAACATGCCGAGCCGGCCGTGGTACTCCTCGCCCATCCCGTCGGAGTTGTGCCCGAAGTAGAGCCCGTCGGATCCGCGCCAGAGCACCGGCACCGCGGACCCCCACGAGCTGGCGCCGGACGGCAGCGCCGAGCCGCCGCTGCGGCGGGGGTTCCAGTTGATCGGCATGCCGGTGGCCGGGGTGACCGCTCCGATGCCCAGCCGGTCGACCGCGCCGGCGCCGGCGTTGTCGCTGGCGTTCGGGTTGTTCAGCCAGCGGAAGTGCCCGCCGAGGTAGATGACGTTGTCGGCCACCTCCACCGAGGTGACCGTGTCGTTGCCGGTGAAGTCGACCCAGGTGGCGAGCTGGCCGCTGCCCCGGTTCGCGGTCTCGAACCGGACCAGGGCGTCGCAGTAAGCGGCCGGCCAGCCGGCGCCGCCGTTGGTGCCGACCACGAACCAGCTGCCGTCGCCGCCGAACTTGACGTCCTGTACGTAGTGGACGAAGGTCGCCGGGGCCGCGCACGGCGGCACGAACTTCTCGGTGCTCCAGTCCAGCACGGTCGGGGTGCCGGTCAGGTCGATCAGCGCCATCTGGTTGCGCGGCAGGTCGTTGACGTTGAGGAAGTTGCCGCCGACGGCGAGCGTGCCGCCGTCGGGCGAGACGTCGATGGTCCAGACGTACGACGTGGTGCTGTGCCGCCCGACGGTGGCGTTGATGTTGAAGGTCGGGTCGATCGCGCCGGTGGTCGCGTTGAGCCGGCCGAGACCGGCGTGCGCGGTGCCGTTGAGCCAGTTGAACGCGCCGGCCACGTAGAGCCAGTTGCCGTGCAGCACCAGGTCGCGGACCGTGCCGCCGTCGGAGCGGCCGACCCAGCTGTCGATGATCGCGCCGGTGGTCGGGTTGAGCGCGACCAGGTTCCGCCGGGCGACCCCGTTGACGTTCTTGAAGGTGCCGCCGACGATGAGCGTCCCGCCCGGGCCGGCGATCAGCGTGTTGACCGCGCCGTCCAGCACCGGGAGGAAGCCGGTGGAGATCGTGCCGGTGCTCCGGTCGTACGCGAAGAGGTAGCGCTGGGTGACCCACGCGGAGCTGGCGGTCTGGCGGATCTGGGTGAAGCTCCCGCCGACGAACACCAGGTTGCCGACCTCGGCGAATGCCCGGGTCTCACCGTCTCTGGCGTGCGGGGTCGCATTGGCCGGGTTCGCCGACACCACGGTGGCCGGCTCCGGCGTGGGCACCACGGCCGCGGAGGTCACGGTCGGCACGGCGAGTACCGCGGCGACGGTGGTCAGCGCGACCGTCCCCGCCCAGATGCGAATTCTTGTCGAAGGGCGCCGGGAGAACGGGAGTTCAGGCACGCTACGCCTCCAAGATGGATGAGAACCCGCGTAGCGTGCCTCGCCAACCCTGGTGGCCGATATCCGCCGATTGGGCGGTCAGTGAATCCGCTAGCTGACAGAACGTGGCCGAGTCGGATGTCCGCCCCGACCCGGCGACGTCCCGTCACCCGCCGGTCAGCGTCGTCAGCGGCTCCCTCCGGTGGGCTGCCGCAGGTAGCTGTCCTGCCCGGCGCGGGCGAAGCCGGCCAACGCGGACGCATCGTGGTTCATCGTCATGTTGCAGTTGCCCGTGGTGGTGGTCATGCCGGCGGAGTTGAAGTAGATCGCTGCCTTGATCTTCGGGTGCGCCTTCAACGCGGCCGGGAACTCCTCGAACCAGCGCCGCTTGGCCGCCGGGTCGGCGGAGTTGAAGTTGGTGCCGAACTCGGCGAGCATCCGCGGCTTGCCGGCGCCGATGCCGTGCTCGTCCAGCCACCGGTAGAAGCCGCCGACCGTGGTGCTCGGGCTCTTCCACACCGTGCTGCCGTTGCAGACGTGGAAGTTGTACGGGTCGTAGGCCACCCAGTCGACATAGCGGTCGCCCGGGTAGAGACCCGCGTACCGGTTGTAGTGCCCGGACCAGCCCATCATCGTCCAGACCCAGACCGCGTTCGCCGCACCGGCCGCCGCGAACCGGTCGTGCACGTGCCGCCAGGCGCGGACGAACTCGGCGTCGCTGCCCTTGGCCGGCTCGTCCTCCGGCTCGTGGTCGAAGCCCATGAAGACCGGCACGCCGGTGTCGCGGATCCGACCGGCCACCGCGTCGATGGTCGCGTCGTGCCGGCCACTGTAGATGTCGGCCCAGGTCAGCACCTTGCCGCTGGAGAAGATCCGGGACTCCCAGGCGAAGAAGAGCAGCCGGCCCTCGCGCATCTGCTGCCGCTCGTAGACGTCCGGGAAAGCGCCGTTGCTGCCGGTGTTGGAGAAGTCGTGGTAGCGGTGCACGATGTCGAACCGCCGTCCGACCTGCGCTTCCACCTCGGTGACGGCCCCGCCGTGATCCCACCCGTCCGCCGCGCTGGTGGGCGAGTACATGCCCCACCAGGCGCCGCAGGAGGGCACCAGCTCCGCCGACACCTCGCCGCACCGGCCGGAGCCCACCGACGGGCTGGGCGTCGCGCTCGGCGTCGGCCGGGCCGGACTGGTTGTCGGCGACGGCCGCGGCGGGGCGCTGGGCGACACGCTCGGCGACGGTGGCGCGACCGCCGGGCTGGTCACCACCGCCGACGGCCGGGTTCCGATGTCGTATGTAATGAGCAGCCGGGGCCGCAGTTCCGGATCGCGGTTCTCGGTGGCGGCCCAGTAGACCCGGGTCTCCAGGCCGGTCTGCGCCAGCGACACGGTCCAGGTGCCGTTCCCGGTCACCAGCTTGGAGACGTCCCACTCGTTGAAGCCCGGCCGGACAGCGGTGACCGTGGCCAGCGCCGGGCCCGGGACCGCCGGGGCCGGCCGGGCGGCCCGGGCGTCGACCGGCGACGCGTGCGCGGTCACCGTGGCGGCGGCCGTGCGCCAGGAGTGCACCCGCAGGGTGGCCCGGACGTTGACCGCGGTGGCCGGCACGGTGGTCACCGCGAACTGGATGACCGCGTCCCGACCGCCGCGCGGGTTGCCGTCGCAGCGGGCCGGGCAGGTGGCCAGGGTCGTCTTGGCCGAGTTGTCGCCGTCCTGGGTGACCACCGTCGCGGTGGTGTCCGCCGCCGCCCGGATCGAGAGGTCGTCGCTGGCCAGCAGCGGCATCATGGTCGCCACGATGCCGGCCACCACCGACGTGCCGAGCACGCTGAGGAGCACGGCCTTACGCCGGGCGCCGTGGTGTCGGATGAGGCGGTGCAGTCCTGGCCTGCTCACCGGAAACTCCCTGTGTCTACTGCGTTGACGGAGAGCAGCGTATCGACGGTCACCGCATGTTGGCAGGAAGTCAGGGGTACCTAAGCGCGTCTTAATCCTGGCCTAAGGCGTGCCACAGTGGGCGGTCGGCGGGCGGGGCCGGGTCAGCGCTGGCGGGCGGCGGCGAGCGCGGCGGCCATCGCCTCGCGGGGGGCGCGCACGCCGGTGAACTGCTCGAACTGGCCGACCGCCTGGGCCAGCAGCAGGTCGAGCCCGGAGACGATCCGGCAGCCGGCCGCCTCCGCCGCGGCGGCCAGCGGGGTCGGCCACGGGTCGTAGAGCGCGTCGAAGAGCACCGTCTCCGGCCGCCAGCTGACCGTGCCGGCGAGCGGGTCGGCGACCCCCTTCGGCACCGTCGAGACCACCACGTCGGCGCGGCACAGCTCGGCGGCCTCGACCCATGGCGCGCCGGTCATCGGCAGGCCGAGCACCCGCGCCACCGGGCGCAGCTCGTCGACCGCCGCCGCCCGCCGTGCCACCACGGTCACCGTGCGGGCCTCGAGCTGCGCCGCCGCGGCCAGCGCCGCGCGGGCGGTGCCGCCCGCGCCGAGCACCGTCACCGTGACGCCGGGACGCACGCCGGCGGCGGTGAGCACGTCGACCATGCCGGCGACGTCGGTGTTGTCCGCGTACCAGGAGCCGTCCGGGCGACGTACCAGCGTGTTGGCCGCACCGACCGCCGTCGCGACCGGCGAGGCGGCGTCGGCCACCGCGAGCGCCGCCTCCTTGCCGGGCATGGTCACCGACAGCCCGGCCCACTCCGGGCCCAGGCCCGCGACCAGCCCCGGCAGCTCCGACTCCGCGCACTCCATCCGGGTGTACGACCACCCGGTCAGGCCGGCCGCCGCGTAGCCGGCGTTGTGGATCACCGGGGAGAGGGAGTGCGCGATCGGCTTGCCGAGCACCGCCGCCCGCCGTCGTTGCGCCATCAGATGATCCCGGCCTCCCGGGCCTTGTTCTCGTTCTGCTGGTGCTGCTCGTAGGTGTCGGCGAAGGCCGAGTGCCCCTGCTTGTCGATCGCCACGAAGAAGAGCCACTTTCCGGGCGGCGGGGACATCGCGCCCTCCATGGCCTGCTTGCCCGGGTTGTTGATCGGAGTCGGCACCAGACCGCGCAGCTTGCGGTTGTACGGGTTCTTCGGGTTGTCCAGGTCGGCGGCGGTCATGTCCTTCGACGACTTGGTCTGCTGACCGCTCGCCTCCAGGTAGTAGTTGACCGTGACGTCCATCTCCAGGCAGCCGCACGGGAACTCGCCGTAGACCCGGTTGTAGGCGACCCGGGCGACCTTGCCCAGATCGTCCTTGTTGCCCGCCTCGGCCTGGGCCAGCGAGGCGACGACCAGCGCCTCGTACGGGGTGATCCCGCCGCGCTCCTTCTGCACCCGGTCGGCGAACTGGATCGAGCCGGTGACCGAGAGGAAGTTGTCGACCATCAGCTTGAGGACGCTCTCCGCGGTCGCCTTCGGCGGGATCTCGTAGGTGTCCGGGTAGAGGAAGCCCTCGATCGACGGCTTGACCTTCTTGCCGTCGCTGCGCTTGAACCACCAGTCCGGCACGCCGAGCCCGATCGGGTCCTTCGCCGCGGTCTCGAACTCCTTCACCGGGATCTTCGTGTGCTCGGAGAGCAGCTTGTAGACGTTCTTGGCGGTGCGGCCCTCCGGGATGGTGACCCCGTTGACGATCTTGTTCTTGAGGTCGAGCATCGCGGTGACGGCGCTCTCGCCGCTCATCTGCTTGCGCAGCTTGTAGAGGCCCGGCTGGATGTTCTTGCTGCGGGAGTTCGCCTCGGCGGCCTCGATGAACGCCTTGGTGCTCTTGATCACCCCGGCGTCGTAGAGCGCGACGGCCATGTCGGCGATCAGCGCGCCCTGCTTGATCTCGACGCTGACCTCGCCGGTGCCGGCGCCGTCGTAGTCGGGGGTGACGAAGTAGTTCTGAATCCGGTCGAAGCCGTAGAAGGCTCCGCCACCGATACCGCCGAGCAGGACCAGGGCGAGCAGCAGGGCCAGCACGGTCTTGCCACGTCCACCGGACTTCCCGTTGCGTTTGCGGGCGAAGCCGCGCCGGTGTCGGCCCTTCTCCCCCCGCTCCGCCTCATCGAAGCCCAGGTCCAGATCGTCGATCATTACGTCCGCCTCCGCTGCGCGTCCAGCCAGCTTTGCAAGATCTCCACCGCGGCCGCCTGGTCGACAACCGCGCGTTGACGTTTCCCCCGGACCCCACGCTCGGCAAGCCTACGAGAAGCCACGACCGTGGACATCCTCTCGTCGGTGAGCGTTACCGGCACGGGCGCTATTACATCGGCCAGTCGGTCAGCGTACGCCTTCACATGGACGGCCGCCGGGCCGTGCTTGCCGGCAAGGTTGACCGGAAGGCCGAGGACGACCTCGACCGCCTCGTGCTCCGTGACCAGGGCGGACAGCTCGGCGAGGTCGGTGGGCACCGCGTCGGGCGCCGCCGTGAGGTCCCGGGCGAGGGTGACCAGAGGGGTGGCCAGCACCCCGTGCGGGTCCGACCGGGCGACGCCAACCCGGACCTGCCCGACGTCCACGCCGAGGCGCACCCCCCGCGACAGCCCGGTCACCGGCCGTCACCGGCCGGATATGACGAACCAGGGCGGACCGAAGCGGTCCGCCCTGGCTGGTTGAGGTCGGCCATCACGCCTCGGCGATCGCCTTCTCTACGGTGAGCAGCAGGTTCGGCGCCTCGGCGGCGGGCAGACCACCGCCCTGGGCGAGATCGGGACTGCCACCTCCTCGCCCGGAGAAAGCTGCCTTGACCAGGTCCGACGCGGCCAGTCCCCGGCCCCGGGCCGCCTGGTTCACCGCGACCACCAGCGACGCCTTGCCGTTGTTGCGGGCCGCCACCGCGACCACCGCCGGCCGGGCCGGGTCGATCTTGCCGCGGATCTCCTGGGCGAGGGTCCGCACGTCGTTGCCGCCCGCGCCCTCCGGCGCCTCGGTGCCCACGTACGCGACTCCGCGCACCTCCTTGGCCTGGGCGGCGAGCGCCGCAGCCCCGCCGAGCACCAGCTGCGCGCGGAGCTTCTCCAGCTCCTTCTCCGCGTCGCGGAGCTGGGTGACGGTCTGCTCCACCCGGTCGGCCACCTGCTCGGAGGGCACCCGGTAGAGCTCGGCCAGCCGGGAGACCAGCAGGTGCTCCCGGGCCAGGAAGTTGAACGCGTCCATGCCGACCAGCGCCTCGACCCGGCGTATCCCCGAACCGATCGACGCCTCGGAGAGGATCTTCACCAGGCCGAGCTGGGCGGAGCGGGCCACGTGCGTGCCACCGCACAGCTCCCGGGCGTAGTCACCGACCTCGACGACGCGGACCTCCTCGCCGTACTTCTCGCCGAAGAGCGCCATCGCGCCGATCCGCCGCGCCTCGTCCAGCGAGGTGATGAAGGCGTGCACCTCCAGGTCTGCCAGGAGCACCTCGTTGACCTGCTGCTCGACGTCGCGCAGCACGCTCGGCGACACCCCCGTCGGGGTGTTGAAGTCGAAGCGCAGCCGGCCCGGCGCGTTCAGCGAACCCGCCTGGGTGGCCGACTCACCGAGGAAGTTGCGCATGGTCTGGTGCACCAGGTGCGTCGCGGTGTGCGAGCGGGAGATGGCCCGCCGGCGGGTGGTGTCGATCTCGGCGAAGCCGGTCTCGCCCGGGCGCACCTCACCCCGGACCACCCGGGCGCGGTGCACGATCAGGCCGGGCACCGGCTGCTGCACGTCGAGCACCTCGAGCTGACCGGCGCCGACGGTGATCATGCCCTGGTCGGGTTGCTGGCCACCGCCCTCGGCGTAGAACGGGGTGACGTCGAGCACCAGCTCGACGGTGTCCCCCTCGACCGCCGCGCCCAGCGGACCGGACGTGCCGAGCAGCGCCCGCACCCGCGACTCCCGGGACACCTCCGAGTAGCCGGTGAACCGCACCGGGCCGCTCTCGTCCAGCACCGCCCGGTACGCCGACAGGTCGGTGTGCCCGGTCTTGCGGGCCTGCGCGTCCGCCTTCGCCCGGGACCGCTGGTCGGCCATCAGCCGCCGGAAGCCCTCCGCGTCCACCTGCAGGCCCTGCTCGGCCGCGATCTCCAGGGTCAGATCGATCGGGAAGCCGTACGTGTCGTGCAGCTGGAACGCCTTCTCGCCGGAGAGCGCCGCCCCGCCGGCGGTCCGGGTCTCCGCGATCGCGGTGTCCAGGATCGTCGTGCCCGCCCGCAGCGTGGACAGGAACGCGTCCTCCTCCGCGTACGCGTACTCCGCGATCCGGTCGAAGTCGGTCGCCAGCTCCGGGTAGGACGGCGCCATGCAGTCCCGGGCCACCGGCAGCAGCTCCGGCAGCGCCGGCTCCTGCCAGCCCAGCAGCCGCACCGACCGGATCGCCCGGCGCATGATCCGGCGCAGCACGTAGCCGCGCCCCTCGTTGGACGGGGTCACCCCGTCGCCGATCAGCATCAGCGCGGTCCGCACGTGGTCGGCGATCACCCTCAGCCGCACGTCGTCCGGGTGCGACTCGCTGGCCACGTGGCCGGAGTGCGCGCCGTACCGCTTGCCGGTGAGCTGGGCCGCCTTGTCCAGGATCGGCCGGACCTCGTCGATTTCGTAGAGGTTGTCGACGCCCTGCAGGATCGAGGCCATCCGTTCCAGGCCCATGCCGGTGTCGATGTTCTTCGCCGGCAGGTCGCCGAGGATCGGGTAATCGTCCTTGGTGGTGCCCGGGCCCCGCTCGAACTGCATGAAGACCAGGTTCCAGAACTCCATGTAGCGGTCCTCGTCGACCGCCGGGCCGCCCTCGCGGCCGTACTCGGGGCCACGGTCGTAGAACAGCTCGGAGCACGGACCGCATGGGCCGGGGATGCCCATCGACCAGAAGTTGTCCGCCTTGCCGCGACGCACGATCCGCTCGGCCGGCACCCCCACCGACCGCCAGATCTCGTACGCCTCGTCGTCGTCCAGGTAGACCGTCGGCCAGATCCGCTCCGGGTCGAGGCCGTAGCCGCCCTGCTCCCGCGACTTGGTGACCAGGTCCCAGGCGAGCGGGATCGCCCCGTCCTTGAAGTAGTCACCGAAGGAGAAGTTGCCGTTCATCTGGAAGAACGTGCCGTGCCGGCTGGTCTTGCCGACCTCGTCGATGTCCGGGGTCCGGATGCACTTCTGCACACTGACCGCCCGCCGGTACGGCGGGGTCTGCTGCCCCAGGAAGTAGGGGACGAACTGCACCATGCCGGCGTTGACGAACAACAGGTTCGGGTCGCTGATGGCGGGCAGCGGAGCGGACGGCACCACGGCATGGCCGTTCGCCTCGAAGTGCGCGAGGTACCGCCGCTTGATCTCCGCCGTCTTCATCGCTGGTGTTCCTCCGGAAAGATCTCTCGATCGCCGATCCGCGGGTCTTCCCGCAGGTCGGCGAAGTGGTCGTCGAACGCCTCGCCCTGGGCGAACGCGTGGTGGATCTCCTGCTCGCGCTCGGCCATCCCGACCCGGACGTCCTCCACGAAGCTACGCAGCGACTCGACCAGGCCGCCAGCGGATTCGGACATCGTGCTCGCGATGCCGGCCGGGGTGTACGCCTGTGCGGTACGGGTCGCCTTGCGGACCACCACCACCCCGACGGCCAGCCCGATGCCCAGCCAGAACAACCGTCTCATGCTCGTCGCACCTCCTGGTCGCCGGCGTCAGTGCTCGACGCGCCGGGCGGCCCGCCGCTGCTGCTTTATGGTGTCGCGCACCTCACGCTCGGTCTCGGCGTGCCGACGGGCCGAGGCGGCCTTGCGGACGCCGTAGCCGAAGGCCGCGACCTTGACCAGCGGGTTCGCCGCGGCGGCCGAGACCACCGCGACGAGATTGGCCACGTTGGCGGTGACGTTCTGGGCGTGGCCGGTCATGTTGTCGACCTTGGCCAGCTGGAGGTTGACACCGTCGAGCGACGTCTGCACCTGCTCCAGGGTGGTGTTGACGTTCCTCACCGTGGTGTTCACGTCGCCGAGCAGCGGAGCGGTGCGGTCGTTGAGGTCATTGATCATCCGCGTGGTGGCGTCGACGGTGTGTCGCAGCCGCAGGATGGGCAGCGTCAGGATCAACACCAGCATCGCGAACGCGATCGCCGCGATCAGCGCCGCGACCTCTCCAATGTCCACGCCTGTCCTCCTCAAGCAGAGTTCCGGGGACCGGACGTCCCCGGAACGTGCGACCTTGGTACCCACACCGGCGCTCGACGACCCGTGCGGGTCAACGGGAGCAGGCGGGCCTGCCAGCCCCAGACCCTACCGTCCGTGATGGAAACCGGCTCACGACGGTGAGGGTGTCAGCTCACCCAACGGGTCTCCGCTGAGGGTCGGGAACGGATCCTCGCCGGTGAGTGACGGATCAGTGGTCGGCTGTGGTCGGGTCCGCTCGTCGTCGATCGCGTTGCGGACCTTCACCGACACCAACGAGCCGGCGCACGTACCCGCAGCGGCCGACGGGTCGGGAGACGGCACGATGGCCGGCTCCCCGTCCACCGGCGGCGGCACACAGGCCGGCTCGCGGACCCACAGGTCGAGGGTCAGCTCGTCCCGACGCCAGCAGGTGTAGCTGCCCTTCTCCTGCTGCTCCGGGCAACGGGCCACCTTCCACGGGCGCCAGCCGTCCTGCCGAAGCGCGCTCTCGTAGACCTGCACGGTCTCGTCCGGCGCGCGCTCCGAGGTGACGGTGCGCTCACGCAGCCGGCAGTCGAGCAGGCACCACCGGCTGCCGCTGACCTCGTCGACCGTCTGCGCCGCCGCCCAGCCCGGCACGTTCAGCTCGTCGAGGCTGTCGAAGACCGGGTCGCGGCTGAGCGTGCGGATGCCGAAGTAGACCGGCACCGCGCCGAGCAGCACCAGGGTGACCACCGCCAGCACGGCCATCCGCAGCCGGCGGCGCTCGCGCATCTGCCGGCGCAGCTCCGAGCGGGCGCCGCGCAGGCCGCCGGCCGCGGCGGAGTCGTCGTCCGGGGCGTCCGGTCCGGCCGCGCTGCGCAGCGGCGATCCGCTCACCGGCTCCGGCCCGGGGCCGTCCAGCGCCGGACCGGGGGGCGGTACCACCGCGGCGGCCCGGGCGACCGCCGGCGGCTCTGCCGGGCGGCCCACGACCGGGACCGGCGGTACGCCGGAGGGCTCGGGACGGCCCGCCTCCCGCTGCGGCGGCAGGGCGCGGCCGGCGGCCCGGTCCTCCGGGGCCGGTCTCCCGGGGGCGGTGGCACGGGCCGCGGCGGGCACGGCCGCGCTACCGGGCCGGGGTACGGCGCCGGGTCGGCCGCGATCGTCGGCGCCAGCCCCTGTCGGGGGTCGGCCGGGACCGTCGGGTCCGGACCGTCCATCCGCGCCGGGGCGGACGGCGGCTCGGGCGGCGACATCCGCGCCGGGGCGAGCCGCGCCACGGGCAGGCACGTCGGGACCGGGCCGGGCCGCGCCACGGGCGGGCGCATCGGGGCCGGGCCGGGCCGCGCCGCGAACCGGGCCGGCCGCGGCGTCCGGGCCGGGACCGGTCGGCGACTCGGCGCCCGGGCCGGGGCGGGCCGCGCCACGGGCCGGCGGGGCGGGACCGGTGGGCTCGGCGGGCGTGTTCCGGCCGGCGCCCCGCCCCCGGTCCGGACCGGAGCGGTAGGGGTCGTCGGCGGGGCGAGGCGGACCCCCGGCGGCCCGCCGGCCGGTCGGGTCGCCGGCCCCCGGGTCCACGGGCACGCCGCGCCCGGTGGTCGGCTCGGCGGTCGGTGGCACCGGCGCGGAGGCACGCCGAGTGCCGGTCGGGTCCTGGCCCGGTGGCACGGCGGAGCGGCGGCCGGTCGGCCGGTCGCTCGGCGCGGCCTGACCCGGCGGGACGGGGCCGGGTGCCGGTCGCCGCCCGGTGGAGCGGTCCGGGGCCGGCGGGGTCGTCGGCGCGGACGGCGTCGACCCACTGCGGTTGATCACCGGAAGCTTCGGATCGGTGTGTGGCAGTCGGCCCGCCTGACGCAGCCAGTCCGCCGGGCGTTCGGGGCGACCGCCCCGGGTCGGACCGGCATCGCCCGCGCCGGACCGTCGACCGGAGGCGGTCTCGGCCTCCTCCGGCTCCACCCGCCGACGGCCCGCGGTGGCATCGGCGTCGTCCGCCGCCCGCCGACGGCCCGAGGCGGTCTCGGCACCGTCCGCCGCATGCCGACGGCCAGCGGCGGTGTCGGCCTCGTCGGGCGCATGCCGACGGCCCGAGGCGGTGTCGGCCTCGTCCGGGGCGGCCCGCCGACGGCCGGCCGGACTCTCCGTCTCCCCCGCCACCGGACGCCGGCGACGCCCGCTGGCGGTGGCCGAGCCGGCCGTCGGCTCCTCGGCGGAGGCGCCGGGAACCGGCGGAGCGTTGCCCGAGCGGGGCACCGGAGACTCGTCGGGTTCCGGTGCCCGCCGGCGACCGGAACCGGATGCGGGGGCCCGGTCGGTGACCGGCCCCGTCGTGGTCGGAGCCCCGGGGTCCGGGGCGAGCGCACCGACCGGGCCGCGGCGGCGCCGGTCCGGGCGCGGTTCGCGCTCGGCACCGGGGTCGGGCCGCAGACCGCCGGGCACCGCCGGCGGCTGACCGAGCGGCGGCAGGTTTCGCGGGTTCGTCGGCGCACCGGCCGGGCCGCCGGAGACCGGCCGGGGACCGGGCGGGCGTACCGGGTTGTCAGCACCCGGGCGTGGCGGCGCACCCGCCGGATCGCCGGGGGTGGGCCGGGGGCCCTGCGGACCGGCCACGGGTCGGGCGCCGGGTGGCCCGGCGGGAGCCTCGGGGTTCGGGCGGGGCTGCGGGCCTCTCGGGGCGCCCGCGGCTGGCCGGGCCCCCGGCGGGCCGCCCGAAGTCGGATGCGCTCCGGGAGCCGGTACCGACGCCGCGCCGCGGCGGACGGGCTGGTGCGGGGCGGCCGGGCCGGGCGTCGGCCCGACGCCGGGCGGCGCCGGTGGCCGCTGCTCCGGGCGGGCCGGGCCGGGCTGCTCCGGCGCGCCGGGCCACGGCCCGTCGACCGGACGCGGCCGGGCGGCGCCGCTCTCCGTTCCGCCCCGACGCACCGGGGGCGCGCCGGGCGGTGGCCCGTCCGGGCCGGGTGGTACCGGAACGCCGCCGCGAGCGGTCGGTGCGCCGGCCTCCGGCGCACCCGGCCCCAGCTCGACCTGTTGCTGCTTGGCCGAGCGCAGGTCGTCGATCCAGCCGAACTCCTCGCCGCTGACCGGCTCCTCCGGTTCGGCCTCGGCTCGGCCCCGCCCCCAGCGGCGGCCCTTGGCACGGGGATCGCGCCGCTCGTCCGGGCCGTCCTCCGGTCGCTCCCCACGGGATTTCACTGCTGACCCTCTCCGGCGGCGTCGCTGCCGCCCTGCTCCGCCACGTCGGCGCCATCCGAGCCCGTCGGTCGACCGCCGTTGCCCGCCGGGACCGAAGCCGGCGCCTCGGATCCGGCCGCCGGGACCACGGGTCGCGTCGCCGCCGAGTCCGACGCCGCCGGCCGGCTCACCGGGGTGGGCAGCCCGCGGACGATCCGGCGCAACAGCGGCAGCCGGGTGGCCACCGACCGCTCCGAGCCGTGCTGGCTGGGCCGGTAGTAGTCGGTGCCGACCAGGTCGTCCGGCACGTACTGCTGGGTGAGCACGCCGCGCTGGTCGTCGTGCGGATAGCGGTAACCGGCACCGTGACCGAGCCCGCGGGCGCCGGCGTAGTGCGCGTCGCGCAGCCCACGGGGCACCGGACCGCCCCGCCCGGCCCGCACGTCGGCGATGGCCGCGCCGATCGCGGTGGTGGCCGAGTTGGACTTCGGCGCGGTGGCCAGGTGGATCACCGCCTGGGCGAGGTTGAGCTGGACCTCCGGAAGCCCGACGTACTCCACCGCGTGCGCGGCGGCGGTGGCCACGCTCAACGCGCTCGGGTCGGCCATCCCGACGTCCTCGCTCGCGAAGATCACCAACCGGCGGGCGATGAACCGGGCGTCCTCGCCGGCGACCAGCATCCGAGCCAACCAGTGCAGCGCCGCGTCCACGTCCGAGCCGCGCATGCTCTTGATGAAGGCGCTGATCACGTCGTAGTGCGCGTCGCCGTCCCGGTCGTAGCGGACGGCGGCCACGTCCACCGCCTGCTCGGCGGTGCTCAGGTCGATCACGCCGGCGCCGAGCGCGCCGGCGGAGGAGGCAGCGGCCTCCAGGGCGGTCAGGGCCTTGCGTACGTCGCCGGCGGCGAGCCGGACGAGGTGGTCCTCGGCCGCCGGCTCCAGGGTCAGCGTGCCGCCGAGACCCCGCTCGTCGGCGACCGCCCGGCGCAGCAGGCTACGCACCGCCTCGTCGTCCAGCGGCTGGAGGGTGAGCAGCACGCACCGGGAGAGCAGCGGCGAGATCACCGAGAAGTACGGGTTCTCGGTGGTGGCCGCGAGCAGCGTGACCGTGCGGTCCTCGACCGCGGCGAGCAGCGAGTCCTGCTGGGTCTTGCTGAACCGGTGCACCTCGTCGATGAAGAGCACGGTCTGCGGGCCGCCGCTGCGGCGCTGCCGACGGGCCGTCTCGATCACCGCCCGGACGTCCTTCACCCCGGCGGAGAGCGCCGACATGGCGACGAACCGGCGGTCGGTGGCCCCGGCGACCAGGTGCGCGATGGTGGTCTTGCCGCTACCCGGCGGGCCCCAGAGGATCACCGACATCGGCGCGCCGCCGCTGACCAGCTGGCGCAGCGGGGCCCCGGGGGCGAGCAGGTGGTCCTGCCCGATCAGCTCGTCCAGGCTCGCCGGGCGCATCCGCACCGGCAGGGGCGAATCCGGCCCGACCGTGCTGAACCCGTCGACGCCAGCGGAACCCGCGGGGGCGCTGGGCGCTCCGGCGGGTTCACCGAGGGAGAAGAGGGCGTCGGACTCCATCACGGGAACAGTACCGGGCCGGGTCCGCAACGCCGGAATCGCGCCGCGGCCCGACCTCGGTGATCGGTTCCGGTCAGCCCCGACCCGGACGCCGACCCCGGTACCAGCGGCCGCCGCCGCCACCCGGGCCACGGCCGACACCGGCCAGGTAGAGCGAGAGCAGCAGCAGGCCGATGAGCACAAGGGTGTTCCAGTTGAACAGGTCCGGCGCGCCGAAGTTGGTGTCCATCAGGTCGAGCAGCAGGGCGAAGCCGAATACGATCGCCGCGAGAATGGCGAGCATGGCGTTCCTCCGGTGGGGGTTCCCAGTAGGTCGGCGCGAGATGTACCCAATCGGTCCGCTCGCCAATCTCCACCATGGACCCACCCGTCCGACCCGGGCACCGGCGGATGCGCTGCGCTGCGGGCTTCTAGGCTGACTGCATGATCATCGCCGACCAGGTCCTGCATGGCCGGGCCGCCATCCTGGCCGCCGCCGGCCACCATCCGTACGCCCGGCACTCGCTCTGGCGGGACAGCGAGCCGCGCGGTTACCGGCGCGACGGCGCGGTGCTCTGGCTGCTGCCGGCGGAGCACGGACCGGCGGCCGGGGCGCTCGGCTCGCCCGGCCCCGCGCTGGACGTCTGCGCCGCGCTGGTCGCCGAGGGTGCGCTCGGCCCCGGCCAGTGGGTGCACCTGCCCCGACTCGACCCGGCGGAGCTGGCCGGCCGGCTGACCGTGGCGCGGCACGACGAGTGGGACTTCCTCTGGACCACCACGCCGCCGCCGTTCCAGCCCAGCGAGGAGCGGGTGGTCCGGCTCACCGAGGCCGACCACCCGGCGCTCGCCGCGCTGGTCGACGAGGCCTTCCCCACCAGCACCTCACGCCCGGGCGACCCCCGGGTCGTCGACTGGTACGGCATCCGCGACGGCGACCGGCTGGTCGCCTGCGGGGCGGATCGCAGCCGGGGCGACATCGGCTTCCTGGCCGGGCTCACCGTCGCCCCGGCCGTGCGCGGGCAGGGGCTGGGCGCGGCGCTCACCGCCGGAATGACCCGGACGCTGCTCACCCGCCACGACCAGGCCGCGCTCGGCGTCTACACGGTCAACGTCGGGGCGATCCGGCTCTACCGGCGGCTCGGTTTCACCAACACCCTGCCGCGCAGCTCCCTGCACCTCGGCTGAGGCCGTACGCCACCCGGTGCCGTCGGGCGGGTGTGCTGCCGCCGAGCCGTCGTGACGACCCAGCGGCAGCACACCCGAACCGCGACGCGCCCTGCCGGCTCAGCTGCCCCTCGTGGCGCCGGCCGCGTCCGCCGCCACGGCACTGGGCTCGACCGTCCCGGCCGACGGCGTCGGCCCGGCCGGGGTGACCGGTGCCCGGTCGGCGGCCCGACCGGCCCGCCAGGCAGGCAGGTAGAGCGGCGCGGCGAGGGCCAGCACCACGGCGCCGACCAGCATCGCGGCGGTGACGCTGACCGTGTCGGCGAGCGCGGTGAGCACCACCGCGCCGATCGCGAAGCCGGGCTGGCCCATCATCGAGTTGAGCGAGATGACGCTGGTCCGGTAGGGGCCGTCGACCTGGCGGTGCAGCAGGCCCTGGTGCAGCGGGTTGGCCGCCCCGTGCACGGTGTAGCAGGCGAGGTAGGCGAGCAGCACACCGACCGGGCCGGCGAGCAGCCCCATCCCGACCACCGTGCCGCCCTGGAGAAGGAGCATCAGTGCGGCGCTCGGGGCGGCCCCGAGCCAGCGCAGCAGCAGCGGGGTGAGCGCGGCGCCGGCCGCCCCGGCCAGCCAGGCCGCCGAGTTCGCCGGCCCGAGCAGCGCCGCCGCCCGGTCCGGATCTCCGACCACCTCGGAGAGCCGCACCGGCAGCAGCGACTCGAAGGTGACCATCCCGAAGCCCCAGAACAGCTCGACGGAGACCAGCGCCAGGAGCACCCGGGAGCGGCGCAGCAGCCCGACGGCCTGACCGATCATCCGTGGCGCCTCGACGAGCGACGCCCGCAGCGCCCCGGCGCCTCGGGCCGGGCGGACCTCCCGCAGCAGCACCAGCAGGGCGGCCAGGGCCACCAGCTGGAACGCGGCGGCGACCAGCACCGGGACGGTGAGCGCGCTGACCGGCCCGATCGGGCCGAGCGCGACCAGGCCGCCGCTGAGCAGCGCTCCGGCGGCGATGGCCACGCCGATCACCGTGCCCGCGTAGCCGAGACCCGGCTCGTACTTCGCCTCGGGGTCGGCGGCCAGGGTGGCGTCGACGTACCAGGACTCCAGGGGACCGCTGTCCAGCGCCCGGAAGACGCCCTGCAACGCCCAGACCAGGGCGAAGAGCGCGAACGAGTCGGCCACCGCGAAGATCAGCAGAGAGATCAGGCCGAGTGTCCAGGCCACCAGGAGCACCGGCCGTCGGCCGAGGGCGTCGGCGAGCCCGCCGGTGGGCAGCTCCAGCGCCAGCACGACCAGGCCCTGGGCGACCGTGACCAGCCCGATCTGGGACAGCGACAGGCCACGTTGCTGCATCAGCAGGATCATCACCGGGATGATCAGGCCGGAGGGCAGCCAGCGCAGTCCGTGCAGCACCAGGAAACGGCGGCGGACCTGGCGTACGGAGAGCGCGCTCATCGTTCCTCCTCCACCCGGGGGAAGGCGGCCAGGAAGACGTGCACGGACCGGGCGTCCCGCTCGTCGGGCGTGGCCTCGTCGCGGTAGCGCTCCAGCAGCTGCCACAGCTCGTCGTTGAGCGCGCGGAGCCGGGCCGGCCCGAGCTCGAGCACCATGTCACCCATGCCGGCGGCGTCGCGCCACTCGCGGGACCAGCCGGGCGCGACGGCCATCCACCGTTCGGCCTGCTCGGCGAGGAGCCGCACCTGGTCGGCCTGGATCCACTGCACCGCCGCTCGGGCGTCCGGGTCGTCGTCGAAGTCCGTCGGCTCGAAGTTGCTGATGTCGTGCGCCGCCTGCCACCACCGCTGGCGGCCGGCGCCGCGGTCGAGGTCCTCGGTCACCAGCCCCACCTCGGCGAGCTGCCGCAGGTGGTAGCTGGTCGCCCCGGTGTTGGTGTGCAGCTTCTCGGCCAGCGCGGTGGCCGTCGCCGGCCCGTCGAGACGCAGCGTGCCGAGCAGCCGCATCCGGAGCGGGTGGGCCAGCGTGCGGACCTGCCGGGCGTCCAGCTGGACGCTGCGGGGGGCGGGTGGCCCGCCCGGATGTTCGTCATCCATGCATGCACAATAGCTGTGCACACTTCCTGTGCACAATAGTTGTGCACAGGAAGTGTGCGTGACCGTCGGGGATGCTTCCGGGGGGCGCTCAGCCGGCGAGGAGTTCGCGGACCCCGCGCAGCCGGGTCCGCAGCAGTCCGGCGGCGCGGGAGCAGTCGAGGCGCACCTCGACGGGGCCGGTCGCCCCGGACTCCGCGCTGGTGGTGGTCTTCAGGCCGGCCGGGTCGAGGCCCTCGCGGCGGGCCACCAGCCGGCCGAGTTCGGCGCGGCTGACCGCATCCGGGCCGGCCACGTTGAGCGGGCCGGCGTGGTCGCCCTCGACCAACTCCAGCACGGCGGCGGCCAGGTCGGTGACATCGACCGGGCAGCGGATCGCGTCGGTGAAGAGAGCCGCCCGGCCGGCGAGCGCGTCCCGGCAGAGTTCGACCTGCTTGCTCCCCTCCCCCAGGATCAGCGAGGTGCGCACCAGCGCCGCGCCGGGGTCGATCGCCCGCACCGCGGTCTCGGCCGCCGCCTTCGCCGCGCCGTACGGGTAGACCGGGCTGGGCGGCTCGTCGTCGGCGTACGGCTCGGGGCGGCCGGCGTGCAGCGCGTCGCTGGAGAGGTGCACCAACCGCGCCCCCACCTCGGCGGCGGCGACCGCGACGTGCGCCGCCCCGTCGGCGGTCACCGTCCAGTCGCCGTACCGGTAGGGGGTGCCGACGACGGCGTCCGGCCGCACCTCGGCGACCAGCGCGCGCACCGCGGCGCGGTCGGTCACGTCGAACCGCCGCGCCTGCACTCCCGACAGCCCGACCGCGCCCGAGTGGTACGTCCCCACCACCGGCCATCCGGCGGCCACCGCCTGCCGGCACACCTCACCGCCCAGGAACCCGCTGGCCCCCACCACGAGCAGCCTCATCCCACCCCGCCCCCTACTTCCCGAAAAAGGATCAAGAGGTCCGCGTCATGTCGACAGCGAATCATGACGCGGACCTCTTGATCAACAGGGGCAAGGCCCCCGGGTGGGTCAGGTGGGGTCGGCTACCGGGGCGGCGGGGCCGGCGGTGCCGGTGTGCGGGGTGGCGGGGGGCTTGGGCTTGGCGTCGATGCCGGCCTCGGTGCGCTGCTGGCCGGTGATCGGCGTCGGCGCGCCGGTCAGCGGGTCGAAGCCACCCCGGGTCTTCGGGAAGGCAATCACCTCGCGGATCGAGTCCGCGCCCGCGAGCAGCATGCAGACCCGGTCCCAGCCGAAGGCGATGCCGCCGTGCGGCGGCGCGCCGTACTTGAACGCCTCGAGCAGGAAGCCGAACTTGTCCTGCGCCTCCTCCGGGGTGATGCCGAGCAGGTCGAAGACCCGCTTCTGCACGTCACCACGGTGGATACGGATCGAGCCGCCGCCGATCTCGTTGCCGTTGCAGACGATGTCGTACGCGTAGGCCAGCGCCCGGTCCGGCGCTTCCTCGAATCGGTCCACCCACTCGGCGTTCGGGGAGGTGAACGGGTGGTGCACCGCGGTCCACCCACCCTCGTCGGTGCGCTCGAACATCGGCGCGTCGACCACCCAGCAGAACGCCCAGGCGCTCTCGTCGACCAGCCCGGCCCGCTTGGCGATCTCGATCCGGGCGGCGCCGAGCAACTCCTGCGCCTCGCGGGTGTTCGCGCCGGCGGCGAAGAAGATCGCGTCGCCGGGCTTGGCGCCCACCGCGTCGGCCAGCCCGGCCAGGTGCGCCTCGGAGAGGTTCTTCGCCACCGGGCCGCGCGCCTCGCCGGTCTCCGCGTCGAGCACCACGTACGCCAGACCGCGCGCGCCGCGCGCCTTCGCCCAGTCCTGCCAGCCGTCCAGCTCCTTGCGGGTCTGCGACGCGCCGCCGGGCATCACCACCGCGCCGACGTAGCCGCCGGCGTCGATCGCGCCGGCGAAGACCCGGAACTCGGTGCCGCGCAGGTAGTCGGTCAGCTCGGTCAGCTCGACGCCGTAGCGCAGGTCCGGCTTGTCGGAGCCGTACCGGGCCATCGCGTCGTGCCAGGTGATCCGCGGGATCGGCCGGGAGATCTCGTGCCCGGCCAGGTCCTTCCAGAGCGCCGAGACGATCGCCTCGCCGAGGTCGATCACGTCGTCCTCGGTGACGAAGGACATCTCGATGTCGAGCTGGGTGAACTCCGGCTGCCGGTCGGCGCGGAAGTCCTCGTCGCGGTAGCAGCGGGCGATCTGGTAATAGCGCTCCATCCCGCCGACCATCAGCAGCTGCTTGAACAGCTGCGGGGACTGCGGCAGGGCGTACCAGCTGCCGGGCTGGAGCCGGACCGGCACCAGGAAGTCGCGGGCGCCCTCCGGGGTGGACCGGGTCAGCGTCGGGGTCTCGATCTCCAGGAAGTCCCGCTCGTGCAGCACGCCGCGAGCCAGCTGGTTGGCCCGCGAGCGCAGCCGCATCGCGCTAGCCGGCCCGCTGCGTCGCAGGTCGAGGTAGCGGTACCGGAGCCGGATGTCGTCGCCGGCCTCGATCTGGTCGTCGACCGGCAGCGGCAGCGGCGCCGCCTCGGAGAGCACCTCCAGCTCCGCGACGGTCACCTCGACCTCGCCGGTGGGCAGCTCCGGGTTCTCGTTGCCCTCCGGGCGGCGGGTCACCTCACCGGTGACCTTCACGCAGAACTCGTTGCGCAGCGCGTGCGCGTCCTCCTCGCGGAACACCACCTGGACCACGCCGGAGCCGTCGCGCAGGTCGACGAAGATGACACCGCCGTGGTCGCGGCGGCGGGCCACCCAGCCGGCGAGCGTCACCGTCGAGCCGGCGTCCGCGGCGCGCAGGCTTCCGGCATTGTGGGTACGGATCACGGCTGGCAACTCCTCATCGTGGAACAGTCCTCACCGGCATTCTGTCAGGGGCGGGACTCCTCGCTCCCGGGCACCCGGCACGCCAGGGCAATTCGTCGTCGGGCGGTCGGCGCGAACCCGGCTCGGCGCGACGCCGCGCCGGTTAACGTGGCCGAATGCGCGTCGTACCCAACTGGGCCGTCGCCACGGCGGCGGCGGCACCCGTGCTGCTGGTGACCGGCTGGACGGTCGCGGGCGCCCGCCAGCCCGCCGGCTACGACCCGGTCCGGGACACCATCAGCGAGCTGGCCGGGCACGACGCCACCGACGCCTGGATCATGATCGGCTGTCTGGTGCTGTTCGGCGGCTGCTACGTGGCGATCGCCGCCGTACTGCACGCGGCCGGGCTGCCCAGCCGCTTCCTGCTCGCCGTCGGCGGGGTGGCCACCATCGCGCTGATCGCCTTCCCCCGACCGACGGTCGGCGGCTCCCTCGGCCACGGCGTCGTGGCCACCGTGGCCGTCCTCGCCATGGCGCTCTGGCCGGCCGGTTCGGCGCTGCGGCTACCGCGGGGCCCGGACGCCGGGCACCCGGCCCGGCCGGAACCGCCGTGGGCGTTCCGCCGGGCGGTGGGGCTCAGCGTCACCGCGCTGCTGCTGGTCCTCTTCGGCTGGTTCGCGTTCGAGGTGACCGGCGGGTCCCGCACCGGGCTGGCCGAGCGGGTGCTGGCGGTGGCCGTCGCGCTCTGGCCGCTGCTGGCGGTCCTCTCCGCCCGGCGGGCGCAGCTCACCTGGGCCGCCACGGCCGCCGACGACGCCACGGCCGCCGCTCCCGCCCGTCTCACCAGGGCCGCCGGGACCGCCGGGACCGCCGGTCGTCCAGCGGCCGCCGGTCTTCCCACGGCCGCCGGGCCTGCCACAGCCGCCGACCCCGCGGCCGCCGGGACCGCCACGGTCGCCGACGCCGCGCCGCCCGTCGACTCGGGTCGGCGGGTGACCCGGGTCGTGCCGCACGATTCCCGTCGGCCGGCCCGTGAGCCCACTCCGCCGCGGCCCGACCCGCTTCCGTGAGTCGGCCCCGCTTCCGTGAGTCGGCTGCCCGCGCGGTACGCCGCCGGCAGGGTGGCGACCCGACCGCCCGGACGCACGACGCGGGCCGCCGGAGAAATCCGGCGGCCCGCTCAGCTGGTGTGGATCAGAAGACGCTGACGCCGTAGCGGCTCAGGGCCTCGGTGACCGGCTGGAAGTAGGTCGTGCCGCCGGTGCGGCAGTTGCCACTGCCGCCGGAGGTCAGGCCCAGGGCGGTGCTGCCGCTGAACAGCGAGCCGCCGCTGTCGCCCGGCTCGGCGCAGACGTTGGTCCGAATCAGGCCGGAGACCGAACCCTCGGCGTAGTTCACCGTGGCGTTGGTCGCGTTCACCGAGCCGCTGCGCAGGCCGGTGGTGCTGCCGGAGCGCTGCACCGACTGGCCGACGGAGGCGTTGCCGGCGCCGGTGATGTCCCGGTAGCTGCCGTTGTAGAGGTAGACGTTGCCGGCCGCGTTGGCGGAGTTGCTGTGCCGGACGATGCCGTAGTCGTTGCCCGGGAAGCTGGTGCCGGTCCGGGTGCCGATCAACGCGGTCTGGGCCGAGTTCGAGTACCAGCTCGACGAGATGTTGGTGCAGTGCCCGGCGGTCAGGAAGTAGTAGGTGCTGCCGCTGCGCACGTTGAAGCCGAGCGAGCAGCGTCCGCCACCGCCGGCGTAGATGGCCTGGCCGCCGGAGATCCGGGTGCTCAGCACGCCGGCCTCGGCCTCGATCCGGACCGCGCCGTTGGCCCGCGCCGCGGCGGCCTTGACCCGCTCCAGCTTCGCCCCGGTGACGGTGCTGTCCACGGAGACGACGACCTGGTTGGTGACCGGGTCGCTCCACCAGGCGGTGCCCGGGATCTTGGCCGAGCGCTCCAGGTCCGCGGTGGCCCGGTTCAGCTCGGCGGCGCCGCGGGTGACGTACTTGACGGTGGCGCCGGCCTTGCTCGCCTGGCGGGCGGCCGCCGCGTCGGTCACGGTGACGACCGACTTGCCGTTGGCGTCGATGTACGAGCCGGCGGAGCGGTCGCCGAGCTGCGCGGCGAGGGCGGCGGCGGTGTCGGGCGAGGCGGCGGGGGCCGCCTGGGCGGGCGCGCCGATGAGCGAGCCGACGACCAGAGCTCCGGCCACGGTGAGGGTGGCGGCGTGGCGGATCGATGACCTCGTGGGTCGCATGTAACAAACCTCCAGGGAGGGAGCGACGGCCCACACCGGGGCTGGCGGGGGCACAGGACAATCCGGCCGAACTGGGGGAATCGGCCGCGACTCACTGAAGTATTCACATGCTTAAGATCATCGGCAAGACCCAAATTTGTCCTTTTCGCCCCGCCAACGGTGGTCATCGACCGGAAACATTGTGGACACAGATGGCTGTCTATACGATCTGCTCACCGCACCTCCACCCCTCGGCACCCGCGACCCGGAGGCCACCATGTCCCCCATTCGACGCCTGCTCGTCCCGCTCGCCGCCCTCACCGCGCTCGCCCTGCTCCCCGCCGCCCCCGCCGCCGCCGATCCCGGCCCACCGCCGAGCGCGATGGCCAGCCTCGGCGACTCGATCACCCGCGGCTTCAACGCCTGCGGCTGGTACGTCGACTGCACGTCCCGGTCCTTCAGCACCGGTGACAACTCCGCCGTCAACAGCCACTACCTGCGCATCCGCGCGGTCAACGCGGCCATCGGAGGGCGCAACCACAACGACGCCCGGTCGGGGGCGAAGTCCGCCGACATGTACGGGCAGGCCGGCACCGCGGTCGGCCAGGGCGTCGGCTACGTGACCATGCTGATCGGCGCCAACGACGCCTGCACCAGCTCGGAGTCGAGCATGACCCCGGTCAGCACCTACCGGGCCAACATCGACGCCGCGTTGAACCGGCTCAAGACCGGGCTGCCCACCGCCCGGGTGCAGCTGATCAGCATCCCCGACATCCGCCGGCTCTGGTCGGTCGGCAAGGACAGCGGCAGCGCCCGCAGCGCATGGTCGCTCTTCGGCATCTGCCAGTCGATGCTGGCCAACCCGACGTCCACCGCCCCGGCCGACACCGACCGGCGCAACCGCGTACGCCAGCGGGTCGTCGACTACAACACCCAGCTCGCGCAGGCCTGCGCGGCGTACGGCCCGAACTGCGACTTCGACGACAACGCGGTGTTCGGCTACCCGTTCACGCTGAGCCAGCTCTCCGGCTGGGACTACTTCCACCCGAACGCCACCGGCCAGCAGGTGCTGGCGAACGTCTCGTACGCCGCCGGCTTCCGCTGGTGACCACGCACCGGCGGGTGGGCGACCGTCCCCGCCCGCCCGCCGGCGCGGCCGGTCAGCGCGGTCAGCGCGGTCAGCGCGGTCAGCGCGGTCAGCGCGGTCAGCGGATTCGGCGACGGGCGCCCGGGCCCGGTCGCGGCACCACGTCGCGCGGTGACTCCACCGGGTGGCCGCTGTCGCAGCGCAGCGCGACCCGGATCTCGGCGCCGCAGTCACGGTGCTCGACGGCCAGCGGCGAGCCCTCCGGATCGGCCAGGTAGCGGTCACCCCAGCCGAGCACGGCGACCAGCACCGGCCAGAGGTCGAGCCCCTTGTCGGTCAACCGGTACTCGTGGCGCACCCGGCTGCCCGGCTCCCGGTACGGCTCGCGGCGCAGCACGCCCTGCTCGACCAGGGTGGCCAGCCGGTTGGTGAGCACCTGGCGTGGGATGCCGGTGCGGATCCGCATGTCGTCGAAGCGACGAATGCCGTTGAAGACCTCCCGGAGCACCACCAGGGTCCACCGCTCGCCGAGGATCTCCATCGCCCGGGCGATGGTGCAGTTCTCCACCGACCAGTCCAGCGCAGGGGGCCTCATGGCGACCAGGCTAGGTCTCGTTGACAGACTCAGCAAGCGACTGACACCCTGAGTCCATGACGCAGACGCAGGACGCCACGCGCAGCCGCACCTTCTCCTGGTCCGACCCGGCGGAGAACGCTGCCGCGCTCGGCCGGCGCGGCGGCCTGGAGATGCTCCAGGCGATGCTCGCCGGCGAACTACCCCCGCCACCGGTGATGCAGTTGCTCGACATGTCCCGGATGACGGCCGACGAGGGACGCGTCACGGTGGAGATGGTGCCGCAGGAGTTCCACTACAACCCGCTCGGCACCGTCCACGGCGGAATCCTCTCCACCCTGCTGGACACCGCCGCAGGCTGCGCCGTGCACAGCACGCTGCCGGCCGGCGTCGGCTACACCTCGCTGGATCTGAACGTGAAGTTTCTCCGCCCGGCCACCGTCGACTCCGGCACGCTGCGCTGCGAGGGCACCGTGCTGCAACGTGGCCGCCGCACCGCCCTGGCCGAGGCCCGCCTCACCGACGCCCGCGGTCGCCTGGTCGCCCACGCCACCAGCACCTGCCTGATCCTCCCGCTAACCCCGGACGCCTAACCCCAACCCCCGGCCCCGGCCCCGCCCCCGGCCCCGCCCCCGGCGATCATGCAGTCGTGGTGCCTGGTACATCCCGAAAAGCGGGATGCGTCCCCCACCACAACTGCATGATCGACGCGGGAGTCGGGAGCGAGCGGGGAGCGAGTCGCGGGGGCGGGCGGGTTGGGTCAGCTCACCTGCGGCTTCAGGTCTGCCGGCGGCGCGGTCCAGGTGTCGGCGGTGGCCGGCGCCTGCTCGCCGGAGCGGATGTCCTTGACCTCGTCGACGGCGCCGTCCACGCCGGGGAACCAGACGTACGGGATGCCCCGCCGCTCGGCGTAGCGGATCTGCTTGCCGAACTTCGCCGCGCTCGGCGACACCTCGGTCGGCACCCCGCGCCGGCGCAGCACGTCGGCCACCCGGTTGCTCACCGGACGCTGCTCCTCGCTGGTCACCGCGACCAGGACGCAGGTCGGCACCTCCCGGGAGACCGACAGCCCGCCGGTGCCGAAGAGCAGGCCGAGCAGCCGGGTGACCCCGATCGAGATGCCCACCCCGGGGAACCGGACCGAACCCGAGCTGGCCAGGTTGTCGTACCGGCCGCCGGAGCAGATCGAGCCGTACCGTTCGTAGCCGCGCAGCTGGGTCTCGTAGACCGTGCCGGTGTAGTAGTCCAGGCCACGGGCGATCCGCAGGTCGGCGACGCAGAGGCCGGGCGAGTGCGCGGTCGCGGTCTCCATCACCCGGACCAGTTCCTCGATTCCCTCGTCGAGCAGCGGGTCGGTGACCCCGAGGGCGCGCACCGCGTCGGCGAAGGACGCGTCCGGCGCGGAGATCTCGGCCAGCGCCAGGACCGCCTTCGCCTGCGCCTCGCTCGCCCCGGACGTCTGGGCCAGCAGCTCGGCCACCTTCGCCGGGCCGATCTTGTCCAGCTTGTCGACCGCGCGCAGCGCCGCCTCCGGGTCGGTGAGCCCGATGCCCCGGTAGAAGCCCTCGCAGATCTTGCGGTTGTTGACCTGGATGCGCACCGGGGGGATCGGCAGCGAGCGCAGCGCGTCGCCGATCACCAGCGGCATCTCCGCCTCGTGGTGCGCAGCGAGGGTGTCCCGGTCGACGATGTCGATGTCGGCCTGGAGGAACTCGCGGTAGCGACCCTCTTGCGGCCGCTCCCCGCGCCACACCTTCTGGATCTGGTAGCGCCGGAACGGGAACTGCAGCTTGCCGGCGTTCTCCAGCACGTACCGGGCGAACGGCACGGTCAGGTCGAAGTGCAGCCCGAGCGAGTCGTCGCCGGCCGGGCCGTCGGCGTCGGCCTGCAACCGGCGGATCAGGTAGACCTCCTTGGAGGTCTCCCCCTTGCGCAGCAACTGGTCGAGCGGCTCGACCGCGCGGGTCTCCAGCGGGGCGAAACCGTACAGCTCGAAGGTGTTCCGGATCCGGTCGAGCACATACTGCTCGATCATCCGCTGCGGCGGTGACCACTCGGGGAAGCCGGAGATGGGCGTGGGCTTGCTCATGATGCTCCGTTCACAGACCCGCGCGGCCCGCGCGGGGAGTAGAGTCGGCGCGGCCGGCTACAGGCCGCGGGTGGGTGCGGCCGGGCGCGCGTCGCCGGACTCCGCCACCTCGATGAGGTACGGGTTGGTCGCGCGCTCGCGGCCGATGGTGGTCGTGGGGCCGTGGCCGGGCAGTACGACGGTCTCGTCGGCCAGCGGAAGGATCTTGTCCCGCAGGCTGGTGAGCATCGCCGGCATGTCGCCGCCCGGCAGGTCGGTGCGGCCGATCGAGCCCGCGAAGAGCACGTCACCGGAGAGGCAGACCTCGTCCGCCTCCCAGCGCGAGCCGGCGCCGGGCATCCGGAACAGCACCGACCCGCCGGTATGGCCCGGTGCGTGGTCGACGGTGATCTCCAACCCGGCCAGCGCGAGGGTGGCGCCGTCGGTCAGCTCGGCGACGTCCTCCGGCTCGGAGTAGGTCAGCCGCCCGCCGAAGAGCGCCCTGAGGTCCGCCGACAGGCCCTTGGTCGGGTCGGCCAGCATCTCCCGGTCGCCGGGGTGGACGTACGCGGGGATGCCGCGCGCCCCGCAGACCGGCGCCACCGAGAAGGTGTGGTCGAGGTGGCCGTGGGTGAGCAGCACGGCGGCCGGATGCAGGCGGTGCTCGGCGAGCAGGGCGTCGAGCCGGTCGAGTACGCCGATCCCGGGGTCGACCACCAGGCACTGCTCGCCGGGCGCCGTGGCGACCACGTAGCAGTTGGTGCCGAAGGCGTCGGCGGGAAAGCCGGCCACGAGCACGTCCGCTCCCCTTCCGTCGAGCTGCCGTCCGTCTGCCAGCAGCCTAACCGGCGGCACGAGCGCATTAGGCGGACCCATCAGTCCCGCCGTTCCCGCCCGGCACAGTGATCCGCTCCGTTAAGCGCAGCCGGGACCTCGTACACCACATTCCCAGCCGGTGGCCGTACACTCTGGCGGGCGTGTGGCGTGGCGCACTGGCCCGCCCGGGCGGGGGACGCCCGCCGCCGGTGACGACCAGCGTAGAGGAAGGGGAGCACGGGTGGCTTCCAGCAGGGACCGGCAGCGCAAACTGGCGCGGGCCAAGCTCGACCGGCAGATGGCCCGTCGGGCCGGACGGGTCCGGCGCCGGCGGCAGATTCAGGCCGGCGTGGGCGCCGCCCTGGTGCTGGCGCTGATCGTGGCCGGCTCGGCCTGGGCGTTGGGCGCCTTCGACTCGGATCCGGCGGAGAACAGCGCCGCCGAGGAGGTCTGCCTCTGGACCCCGCAGGACGCCTCCGCGAACACCAACCTCAAGGACGTGGGCACCCCGGCCACCACCGGCCTGCCCACCGAGGGCACCCGGGCAATGACGGTGACCACCAACCAGGGTGCGCCGATCACCGCCGAGCTCGACCTGGCCTCGGCGCCGTGCGCGGCGGCGAGCATCGCCCACCTGGCGAGCCGGTCGTTCTACGACAACACCAAGTGCCACGAGATCACCGCCGAGGGCGCGCTGCGCTGCGGCGACCCCAGCGGCACCGGGCTGGGCGGCCCCACCTACTCGTTCTACGACGAGAACGTGCCGGACGGGCCCGAGGCGAGCCCGTCCGCCAGCCCCGCCCCGGGGCAGCCGCCGGCCTACCCGAAGGGCACGGTAGCCATGATCGCCAACCCGCCGGGCGCCAACGGCAGCCAGTTCCTGCTCTTCTTCAAGGACTACAACCCGGAGAAGCCGGCCTACCCGGTCATCGGCAATGTCACCGGCGGCCTGGACGTCCTGGAGAAGGTCGGCGCCCTGCCGACCGTGGACAATGGGACCGGGGCCACGGTCAAGCCCAAGACCGACGTGGCGATCCAGAGCCTCACCGTCGGCGAGCCGGTCACCGGGGGCGCAGCGGCGCCGACCGGCTCCGGCGCCCCGGCGCCCAGCCCGAGCGCCGGCTGACCGGGCAGCCCCATCCCACCCGCAGCGGCACCCAGACAGACAGTCCAGGAGGATCCAGGCGTGACGTCCACCAGAGAGCGGCAGCGCGCGGCGGCACGCGCCCGGCTCGAGAAGGAGATGGCCGAGCGCGCGGCCCTGGCCCGCAAGCGCCGGCAGACCCAGGCGATCGTGGGGGCGAGCCTCGCCCTTCTGCTCGTGGTGGCCGGCACCGTCTGGCTGGCCACCAGCCTGGGTGGCGACGACGACAAGACCGGCGGCACCGAGACCGCCGCGAGCGGCCTCGCCCAGTGCGCCTTCACCGAGATCCCCGCCGATCAGCGGATCAAGGAGATCAAGGACGTCGGGCTGCCGGCCAACCAGCAGTCGAACACCGGTGTGCAGACCATGACGATCGACACCAACCTCGGGCCGATCACCGCCAAGGTCGACCGGTCCCTGGTGCCCTGCACCGCGGCGAGCTTCACCCACCTGGCGGAGAAGAACTTCTTCGACAACAGCAAGTGCCACCGGCTGGTGACCGAGGGCATCAAGGTGCTCCAGTGCGGTGACCCGAGCGCCACCGGCAAGGGCTGGCGGGACACCGACGGCACCGGCGGCCCGAGCTACCGGATGGCCGAGGAGAACCTGCCGACCGACAAGCGGCCCCCCTACCCGGAGGGTGTCATCGCGATGGCCAACTCCGGCCAGCCGGGCAGCACGGGCAGCCAGTTCTTCATCGTCTACGGCGACTCGCCGCTGGACCCGAACTACACCGTCCTCGGCACCGTCACCGGCGGGATGAACATCGTCCAGGACGTGGCGAAGGCCGGCGACGACAAGGCCTTCGCGCAGCAGGCCGGTGGCGGTCACCCGAAGAAGGAGATCGTCATCAAGAAGCTGACCATGAGCGCGCCGCAGTCCTGAGCGCGCCCCGCGTACGACGAAGCGCCCGCCGGTCACCGACCGGCGGGCGCTTTCGTTCGTGATCGACTCGGGTGCACGGATGTCGGAGTGTCCGGTCGCCCGGATACCCCGACTCCCCAGGAGTCGAGTGGATCATGGCGCCGGTGTCGGGGCCCGGTGATCTCGCGAACTGGCGGGCGCACCGACGAGCGCGCCACGGTCGACCCGGCAGGCCGCGCCCTCCGGCCCGGTCAGCCGGGCGGCGTCAGGCGCCGGAGGTGACCCGGTAGGCGTCGAAGACGCCGTCCACCTTGCGGACCGTGGCCAGCAGGTGGCCGAGGTGCTTCGGGTCGGCCATCTCGAAGCTGAACCGGCTGACCGCCACCCGGTCCCGGGTGGTGGTGACCGTGGCGGAGAGGATGTTGACCCGCTCCTCGGAGAGCACCCGGGTCACATCGGCGAGCAGCTTGTGCCGATCGAGCGCCTCCACCTGGATGGCGACCAGGAACGTCGAGGCGGAGGTGAGCTTCCAGCTCACCTCGACCACCCGCTCGCTCTGCGCCCGCAGATCCTCGGCGTTGGCGCAGTCGTCCCGGTGCACGCTCACCCCGCCCGAGCGGGTGACGAAACCGAACACCGCGTCCGGCGGCACCGGGGTGCAGCACCGGGCCAGCTTGATCCAGACGTCGCTGACGCCGCGGACCACCACACCCGGATCGGCGCTGCTCTGCCGACTGCGCGGCGGCCGGGTGGCGACGGCGGTCTCGGCGATGTCCTCCGCCGCGCCCTCCTCGCCGCCGTACGCGGCCATCAGCTTCTGCACCACCGACTGGGCGCTGACCTGGCTGTCGCCGACCGCCGCGTAGAGCGAGGCGACGTCGGCCAGGTGCAGGTCGCGGGCGATCGACATCAACGCGTCGGAGGTGAGCATCCGCTGCAGAGGCATGCCCTGCTTGCGCATCGCCTTGACGATCGCGTCCTTGCCGGCCTCGATCGCCTCCTCGCGCCGCTCCTTGTTGAAGTACTGGCGGATCTTCGTCCGGGCCCGGGGGCTCTTGACGAAGCCCAACCAGTCCTGCGTCGGGCCGGCCGTGTCGGACTTCGAGGTGAAGATCTCGATCACGTCGCCGTTGGAGAGCGTCGACTCCAGCGGGACCAGCTTGCCGTTGACCCGGGCGCCGATGCACTTGTGCCCGACCTCGGTGTGCACCGCGTACGCGAAGTCCACCGGCGTCGACCCGGTCGGCAGCGGGATGACGTCACCCTTGGGGGTGAAGACGTACACCTCCTGGCTGGACAGGTCGAAGCGCAGCGCGTCGAGGAACTCGCTCGGGTCCGCCGCCTCCCGCTGCCAGTCCAGCAGCTGACGCAGCCAGGTCATCTCGTCGATGTGCGCCGGCGGGCCGACGATCTGGGTGCCCTTGTGCTCCTTGTACTTCCAGTGCGCGGCGATGCCGAACTCGGCGGTGCGGTGCATCGCGTAGGTGCGGATCTGCATCTCCACCGGCTTGCCGGTGGGCCCGATGACCGTCGTGTGCAACGACTGGTACATGTTGAACTTGGGCATCGCGATGTAGTCCTTGAACCGGCCCGGCACCGGCTGCCAGTTGGCGTGGATCACGCCCAGCGCCGCGTAGCAGTCGCGCACGGTGTCGACCAGGATCCGCACCCCGACCAGGTCGTAGATGTCGTTGAAGTCGCGCCCCCGCACGATCATCTTCTGGTAGATCGAGTAGAGGTGCTTCGGCCGGCCGGTGGTGTCCGCCTTGATCTTGGCGGCCTTCAGGTCGGTCGAGACCTTCTGGGTGACCTGGCGCAGCAGCGCCTCGCGCTGCGGCTGGTGCTCCCCGATCAGCCGGTTGATCTCCTCGAACCGCTTCGGGAAGAGGGTGCCGAAGGCAAGATCCTCCAGCTCCCACTTGATGGTGTTCATACCGAGCCGGTGGGCCAGCGGGGCCAGGATCTCCAGCGTCTCCTTCGCCTTCTGCTCCTGCTTGGGGCGGGGCAGGAAGGTCAGGGTGCGCATGTTGTGCAGCCGGTCGGCGAGCTTGATCACCAGGACCCGCGGGTCCTTCGCCATCGCCACCACCATCTTGCGGATGGTCTCGGCCTTGGCCGCGTCACCCAACTTGACCTTGTCGAGCTTGGTGACGCCGTCGACCAGCAGCGCGACCTCGCCGCCGAAGTCGGCGCGCATCTGGTCGAGGGTGTATTCGGTGTCCTCGATGGTGTCGTGCAGCAGCGCCGCGACCAGCGTGGTGGTGTCCATCCCGAGGTTGGCCAGGATGGTGGCCACCGCCAGCGGGTGGGTGATGTACGGGTCACCGGACTTGCGGTACTGCCCCGAGTGCCAGCGGGCCGCGGTGTCGAAGGCGCGCTGGAGCAGCCGGGCATCCGCCTTGGGGTGGTTCTCCCGGTGTGTCGAGATCAGCGGCTCGAGCACCTCGCTGACCTGTGAGGTCTGCCAGGGCGCGTTGAACCGGGCCAGCCGGGCTCGCACCCGTCGGCCGGTGGGCGCGTTGGAGAAGCCGAAACCGGTGCCGACCGCCGGCTCGACCGACCCGTCGGCCCGGAACGGGACCACCACGTTGTCGGCCGGCCGCGCGCCGTCGACCGGGTCGGTCAGGCCTGAGCCGTTGCCAGAGCCCGTCACCCGGGCTGTCGCGTCACCGTTCCGGTCGGTCACCGAGCCGTCCGCGTCGCCTGTCGGGTGCAACGTGCCCTCCACCGGAGGGACGACATCGTGGGACACCGGCCTCCTCACCGCTCGCCGGAAACACACCGACCGTGCGCCGGTCGGTCTGGTCTCGTGCCGCCGAACGGTGTACCGCCGGCGTCAGCAAAGGGCAATGCTACCCGCACAGACGGTGCCCTGCCGCTCCGCCGGACGGACCGCGCCTGGCCTACCAGCGGCCACCTGGATCAAACGGTCAGCAGGGCATGGACCGGACGGGGAGCGAGCCGGTCCCGGCCGCCCAGGAAACCCAGCTCCAGCAGCACGGTGAACCCGGCCACGGTGCCGCCCGCCCGCTCGACCAGGTCAAGCGTCGCCGCCGCGGTACCGCCGGTGGCGAGCACGTCGTCCACCACCAGCACCCGGTGCCCCGCGGTGAACGCGTCCTGGTGCACCTCCAGGGTCGCCTCGCCGTACTCCAGCTCGTACGAGGCCGAGTAGGCGGCCCGGGGCAGCTTGCCCGCCTTGCGCACCGGCACCACGCCGACCCCGGTCGCGTAGGCGATGGCCGCCGCGACCACGAAGCCGCGCGCCTCGATGCCCACCACGGCGTCGAACGCGTCCCGCCCGTGGTACGCGATGATCCGGTCGGTCACCTCGCGGAACGCGGCCCCGTCGGCGAAGAGCGGCATCAGGTCCTTGAACGCGACACCCGGCTTGGGGAAGTCCGGCACGTCGAGCACCCGGCTCGCCACCAGCCGGGCGGTCTCGACACCGCTGTCCCCGCGTACCTCGGCGCTGTGGGTCTCCGTCACGGCAGTTCCCGTTTCCCTTCCGACGACGACGGCGTCCTGCATGCTGCTCGCACAGCATGAAGGACGCCGTCAGGTCGGTTCCTACCGGGTCGGCCCCCGGCGGTCGGTCAGCGCCGCTTGGCGCCGCCCGGCCGGTTTCCGCCGCCGCCGGTCGGCCGCCCACCGCGGGCGCCGGTCTGCCGCTTGGCGGCCGGCCGGGCACCCACCTTGGGCGCCGCGCCGGCGAGCGCGGCGGCCTCCGGGTCGACGACGCTCTCGCCGCCGCCAGCGGCGGCGCGCGGTGCGCCCTTCGGGGTCACCTCGCCACGGGCGATCGCGCCCCGCCGGGCCAGGACCCGCTTCTTGTGCGCCTGGATCCGCGGCTCGAAGTCCTTCAGCGTCGCCAGCACCGGGGTGGCGAAGAAGATCGACGAGTAGACCGCGATGAACATACCGACGAAGAGCACCAGACCGAGGTCCTCCAGGGTGACCGCGCCGAGCGGGACACCGATGAAGAGCAGACCACCCACGGGCAGCAGCGCGACCAGACCAGTGTTGATCGACCGCATCAGGGTCTGGTTGATGGCGAGGTTGGCCGCCTCGCCGTAGGTCTGGTTGTTGTTCGCCGTGATGCCCCGGGTGTTCTCCTGGACCTTGTCGAACACCACGACGACGTCGTAGAGCGCGAAGCCCAGGATGGTGAGGAAGCCGATGATCGTCGACGGCGTGACCTCGAACCCGACCAGCGAGTAGACCCCGGCGGTGAGGACCAGGTTGAGCAGCAGCGACGAGACCGCACCGACCGCCATCCGCCACTCGAAGCGGATGATCAGGTAGAGCATCACCAGCGCGATGAAGATGACCAGACCGAGCAGCGCACGCTCGGTGTACTGGCCACCCCAGGCCGCGCTGACCTGGTTGGAGCTGATCTGGTCGGCGTTGATGCCGAACTCCTGCGCCAGCCCGGACTTGACCGCGTTGGCCTGCTCGGAGCTCAGCACGGCGGTGCGGAACTCGTAGAACTCCCCGCCCGCGCCGCCGACCCGCTGGGCCGACTCCACCTCGGTGCTGCCGGCGTCGGCGAGGACCGTGTCGACCCGGTCCTCGGCCTGGTTGAGGGTGCCGACGCTGGCCGGCACCTGGAAGGAGTTGCCGCCCTCGAACTCGATGCCGAGGGTGAAGCCCCGGAACAGGAAGCTCAGCAGCGCGGCGAGCACCAGCGCGCCGGCGATGCCGAACCAGAGCTTGCGCTTGCCGATGATGTCGAGACCGGCCTCGCCCCGGTAGAGGCGAGTGGCCAAACCGCTACCGGCCATGTCAGGCCTCCTTCACGCGCGACGGGCGGGTGGTGGTCTCCCGCTCGGCTTCGGCCGTCCGCAGGACGCGGCCCAGGCCGCTGACCCGGGGCGAGAGGAACGCCTGGGTCCGGGCGAACATCGTCATGATCGGGTGCCGGAAGAGGAACACCACGACCAGGTCCAGCACCGTCGCCAGACCCAGGGCGAAGGCGAAGCCCTTCACCGTGCCGACCGAGACGATGTAGAGCACCACCGCCGCGAGGATCGAGATGGCGTTCGCCGAGATGATCGTCCGGCGGGCCCGGATCCACGCCCGCGGCACCGCGCTACGCGGGCTGCGGCCTTCGCGGATCTCGTCCTTCAATCGTTCGAAGTAGATGACGAACGAGTCCGCCGCCACACCGAGCGAGACGATGAAACCGGCGATGCCGGCGAGCGTCAGGGTGAACCCGATCTGCCGCCCGAGCACGATCAGCGCGCCGAAGACCAGCAGCGCGGAGAGGATCAGGCTCAGGAAGATCACCGAGCCGAGCAGACGGTAGTAGAAGAACGCGTAGATGATGACCAGCAGCATGCCGATGCCGGCCGCGAGCAGGCCGGCCCGCAGGTGGCTGGCGCCCAGGGTGGCGGAGACGTTCTGCTGCTCCTGCGCCTCGAAGGTCGCCGGCAGCGCGCCGTAGCGCAGCTGGCTGGCCAGCGTGCTGGAGTCCTTCTGGGTGAAGTTGCCGGTGATCTGCGAGTCGCCGGTGAGCACGCCCTGGATCTCCGGCGAGGAGACGATCTCGTTGTCCAGCACCACGGCCACCCGGCACTTGCCGTCCTGGCCGAGGGCGGAGGCGTCACAGGCCTGGCCCTCGTTGCCGAACGCCTCGCGGGTCAGGTTGGTCCACTTCTCCTGGCCGTTGCCGGTGAAGTCGAGGCTCACCACCCAGGAGCTGGTCTGGTCCATCACCGCGCTGGCGTCGCTCACGTCGGTGCCGAGCACCTTCGCCACGTCGAGCAGGTACTTCGCGGCGCCGTCCTCACAGGCCACCACCTGCTGCTGCGGGTCCGAGACCGACGCCGGCGGACGCCCGTCGAGCTGGGCGCAGCCGATGGTCGGCACGTTGAACTGCATCTGCGCCGGCAGAACAGCGACCTCCTGCGGGCTGAGCGTGCCGAACGGCTTGAGCTTGTCGGCGAGCGAGGGGTCGGCGGTGAGGTCCGCCGGCGCCTGCAACCCGCTGGCGGCCGACCAGGCGGCCGCACCGACCTTCTGCTCGACGGCCTTGCGCTGCTGCTCGATGCTGGCCGGCACCGGTGCCTCGCTGGCGCTCGGCGCGGGCGCGGCGGCGCTCGGCGAGGCCGACGTCGAGGGGGTCGGGGTGGCGCTCGCGCTCGGCGCCGGCGCCATGCCGCCCTGGCCACCCGACGGCGAGCTGGTCACCTTCGGCGCGGCGCTGCCCGACGGGGTCGGCGTCGCGTTGCCCGAGGGGGCCGGGCTCGCGCTGCCGGACGGGGCCGGCGTCGCGGCCGGCGGGGCGGCGATCGCACCGCTGCCGTCCGCCGCCTTGAGCACCTTGCGGAAGCGCAGCTCGGCCGGGGTACCGACGTTGGTCAGATCCCGGTTCTCGCCGGGCAGGGAGACCACGATGTTCCGGTTGCCCTCGGTGACCACCTCGGCCTCGGCCACGCCGAAGGCGTTGACCCGGTTCTCGATGATCTGGCGGGCCTCTTCGAGGTTCTCCGCCGTCGGGGGCCGACCGTCGACGGTGTTCTTCGCCTCCAGCGTCAGGCGGGTGCCGCCGACCAGGTCCAGGCCGAGCCGGGGCTCGAGCCGGTCGGTGAAGCTGCCCTTGGCGCCGCCCGAGAAGAACACCAAAAGATAGAGGACGACGAAGATGAGCCCGAGTACGGCGAGCTGCCGCCCGGGGCGCATCTGTCCCTGAGGTGGTGCCACGGCTGTCCTGTCTCCCTGTACGGTCGCGCCGCCCCCGCGGCGACGGGTGTCGGGCCGGGATCCCGGGCCGACGGATCCGACCGGGCCCGGCTGCGGTCGGCGGCACGGCGTCGCGGCGGAGAGCGCGGGGGCGCCGACCGGTCACGCAGATGTGCCGACGCCCAGCGTCGACCCGATTATCCAGTTTTGATGTCGCCACCGCCGCCCCGTCGGGAATCGGCCGGTTGGGACCGGCCGGGCTGCCCCGACGGGGGGCGGGTCACTCCTTGACGGTGTCCGCGTCCTCGGTCGCCGGTTCCGCCGGAAGCTCGGCCCGGGTGACCACCCGGGCGATGGCCGGCCGGGCGTACCGGGTCTGGACCCCGGGGGAGACCTCGAGCAGGACGGTGTCGTCGTCCACGCCGGTGACCGTGCCGTAGAGGCCGCCGATGGTGACCACCTCGTCACCCGGGCCGAGCGCGGACTGCATCTCCGCAGCCTCACGGCGGCGCTTCTGCTGAGGGCGGATCATCATGAAGTACATGACGCCGAAGAGCAGAACGATCATCAGGATCGGCGTCAGACCGCCGGCCCCGCCGCTGCCCGCTGCAAGGTATTGCACGGTTACAGACCTTCCCATTGGCCTCCCGCCGGCACCAGGTGTGCCGGAGCGGAGGCGGATTCTCACGTCCTGTACAGACCGCGGCGAGTCTAATCCCTGCACCTGGGAACGCCGAATGCGGCACAGATCACGTTCGGATCACGGCTGATCGGGCGCGGTCGAGAACAGATCGGCCACGGGAGGGGCATCGGCACCAAATGTACCATTCGGTGGCGTACGCCCCAGATGCCGCCAGGCCGCCTCGGTCGCCACCCGCCCCCGCGGCGTACGGGCCAGCAGACCGGCCCGGACCAGGAACGGCTCGCAGACCTCCTCGACGGTGTCCGGCTGCTCCCCCACCGCGACGGCGAGGGTGGAGAGCCCGACCGGGCCGCCCCGGAACGAGTCGACCAACGCGGTCAGCACCGCCCGGTCCAGCCGGTCCAGCCCGAGCGCGTCGACGTCGTAGACCGTCAGCGCCGCCCGCGCGGTCTCCAGGTTGACCACGCCGTCGGCCCGCACCTCGGCGAAGTCGCGCACCCGGCGCAGCAGCCGGTTGGCGATCCGGGGCGTCCCCCGCGAGCGACCGGAGATCTCGACGGCGCCGTCGGCGGTGATCGGCACGCCGAGGATCCGCGCCGAGCGGTGCAGCAGCGCCTCCAGATCGGCCGGGGCGTAGAAGTCGAGGTGGGCGACGAAGCCGAACCGGTCCCGCATCGGCCCGGTCAGCAGGCCGGAGCGGGTGGTCGCGCCGACCAGGGTGAACGGCTCCACGTCCAGCGGGATCGCGGTGGCGCCCGGCCCCTTGCCGACCACCACGTCGACCCGGAAGTCCTCCATCGCGCTGTAGAGCAGCTCCTCGGCCGGCTTGGCGATCCGGTGGATCTCGTCGATGAACAGCACGTCGCCCTCGGCGAGGCTGGTCAGGATGGCCGCCAGGTCGCCGGAGCGCTCGATCGCCGGCCCGCTGGTCACCCGGATGCCCGCGCCCAACTCGGCCGCCACGATGTTGGCCAACGTCGTCTTGCCCAAGCCGGGCGGCCCGGACAGGAGAATGTGGTCGGGCGGGCTGCCCCGGCGCATCGCGCCCTGCAGCAGCAGGTCGAGCTGGTCGCGCACCCGGTGCTGGGCGATGAACTCGGCCAGCCGCTTCGGCCGGACACTGGCCTCCGCGTCCCGCTCCGCGTCCGCGACGTACGCCGAGACCACGCCGTGGTCGGGACCGGTCATCGCGTCCGGCCCAGCAGCCGGATGGCCTGCTTGAGCAGGACCGGCACCGGCGGCGTCGGGCCGTCCACAGTCTCCGCCACCGCGGCGACCGCCTGGTCGGCCTGCGCGGCCGTCCAGCCCAGCCCGACCAGCGCCTGACGCACCTGGTCCGGCCAGGCGCCGCCGACCACCCCGGCCGCGCCGTCGGCGCCCACCGGCACCGGACCGATCCGGTCGCGCAGCTCCAGCACCAACCGCTCGGCGCCCTTCTTGCCGATCCCGGGCACCCGGGTCAACGCGGCGGTGTCAGCGTTGGCGATCGCCTTGCGGACCGCGTCGGGGGTGTGCACGGCGAGCACCGCCTGGGCCAGCCGGGGACCGACCCCGCTGGCGGTCTGCAACAGCTCGAAGAGCTGCTTGGCGTCGTCGTCGGCGAAGCCGTAGAGGGTGAGCGAGTCCTCCCGGACGACCAGGCTGGTGGCGAGTCGGGCCGGCTGGCCGACCCGCAGCTCGGCGAGGGTGCCCGGCGCGCAGTGCACCGCCAGGCCCACCCCGCCGACCTCGATCACGGCCTGGTCGGGGCCGGTCGCGGTCACCACGCCGCGCACGCTCGCGATCATCTGGCTCCTGCTTCCTACTAGTCGCTCATTATTGAGCGGTTCGGATGATTCGCTCTCCGCCCAATGGTGGCCGGGCTGGAGTCCTGGACCGGCAGTCTGGTCCGGCGACGATCGGTCCTGTCCTGCAGGATCTGCTTGACCCTGTGGTGCGGGGTGTGCAGGGCGATGTCGGGGTCGCCAGCTCGCTGCAGGATGTTGATCGCCGCGTTCACGTCGGCCTGCCACACCACCCCGCATGAGGTGCAGTGAAGCCGGTCCCCGCTGCGTCGGCCGAGGCAGCCGCAGCGGTGACAGGCTTGTGAGGTGTAGGCGGCGTTGACGTGCACGAGCGCAGAACCTCTGCGCTCCGACACGTTGACCAGCGCCTCGGCGGTGACCCCTTTGGTCCACGCGGCGAGGCGACGGTTAGTGGCCTTATCGAGCGTTTTGCGTCCGGCGAAGCTCTTGGTGAGGTCTTCGGCGACCACGGTGCGGGCCTTGTCGACGACCCGATGCACGGCGGTGAAGATCTCCGTGCGGACCTGCGCCCGGTGGCGGGCGGCCCGCCGGCTCCGCTTCACGTGTCCGAGGTTGTTGACGTTGATCCGGTGCGCTTTCGCGTGGTTGCCGCGGCGGGCGGCGTTGTTGGCTATCGAGCGCAGCTTGGCCCTGCGGCGGCTGCGTTCCGTCAACCGGTCCGACTCGGCGGCCAGCAGTTGGCCGAGGCCGGTGCCGTGGTAGTCGCCATCGGAGTCGGTCAGGGCTTCGGTGTAGCCCTTGTCGACGCCAATCATCCGGTCACCGCACGGCCGCTGCGACGATCGAATCTGCGACGCCTCGATCTGGTAGTGCACCTCGACCCGGCCGCCGCGCAGGATCAACCGCAGCGTGCCGGTTGGAGCGACCGTCGTGGACAGCGGGATTTTGACCATCTTGCGGCGTTCGAGACCTGGGACCGCCAGCCACAATCGGCCCCGCCCGTCAGCGACTGTGTTGTGCTGGTCGGCGCGCACCACGATCTGATGGTGCGTACGGTTCTTGCCTCGCTTCCAGTGCTTGCGCATCTGTCGGGCCAGGAATGGATCGATGGCCCACCGGTTGTTATTCAGTGCGGTGAACATCCGCTTCCGCTCGCCTGGATCACCGGTGCGCCGGATGATCGCCCGTCGCACCTCGACCTTGGCCGACGCCAGGTTCGCCGCGATATCAGCCATAGCGTCGCGAACGGTTTCCTTCCACGCATTCGCCAGCACGCCGAACCGGACGTGCGTGTCGTCAGCCAGCCACCGGTCCCTGACCTGTCGGTCCTTCAGCCCGGAACCGACGCCATTGATCGAACCGTAACGCTGCCACACCTCGCTGCGCACGCGACCCAGCCTGCGGGCCTGCTCGGTCAAGGCCACGTACTTAGCCGGGTTCTGACGGGCCGAGTAAGCAATTCGGGTGACCTTCACTGCCTGCCACCCGTTGCCGAGCCCATCCTCTTAACCAACTCCCGCCGCGGCGACAGGGACTCCCAATTGACAACAACGGTCTCGCAGACGCGAGCCGCCGGGTGCTCCAGGAACTCGAAACCGAACCGGGCGAGCCGATCCTTCTGTGCTGCCGACAGCGTGGCCACCTCACCCCGGCTGGCCGCATTCATAGAGAGGGATCCCACTACTAGTCCCTCTGTCCTCGTCGTACCCGGTCCGCCGCGGCGGCCAGTCTGGAGCGGGTTCCGCCGCGCCAGATGTGGCAGATCGCCAACGCCAGCGCGTCCGCGGCGTCGGCCGGGCGGGGCGGCTCGGGCAGCCGCAGCAGCCGGGTGACCATCGCGGTCATCTGCGCCTTGTCCGCCTGCCCGGAGCCGGTCACCGCCGCCTTCACCTCGCTCGGGGTGTACGTCTGCACGGGCAGCCCGGCGCGCGCACCGGCGAGCACGGCGATGCCGCTGGCCTGCGCGGTGCCCATCACGGTGCGCACGTTGTGCTGGCTGAACACCCGCTCGACCGCCACGCTCTCCGGCCGGTGCTCCGCCACCAGCTCGGTGAGTTTGCGATCCAGGTGCAGCAGGCGCAGCGGCAGCTCGTCGGCCGGGTCGGTGTAGACCACGTAGTAGGCGACCAGGGTGCAGGGCCGGCCGGGCACGCCCTCGACCACGCCCACCCCGCACCGGGTCAGCCCCGGGTCGACGCCGAGCACCCGCACGCCGCCTCCTCCCCCAGCCGCCAGCAGTACGTGTGTTCGACACCCTACTGGTGGCTCCGAACGCCGGCCCGCCGGGACACGCCGACGCCGGACCGTACGCCTCACATCCCACCGCCCCCCGCCGGCCCGGGCAGGCGACGGCGAGCCGGCGGTCGACCGCGACCGGCCGCGCTCCCACACACCTTGGCGGTGGAGTATGTGTCGCCACCCCATGTGCGCCCGGCCACACAGCTCGTAACTTCTTGCGCCATGACGGCAGAACCCGTGGCGGTCCCCCACGTCGTGAACGTCGACCTGACCGGTCGGACCGCCCTGGTGACCGGGGGTGGCAGCGGCATCGGCCGGGCCTGTGCCCTGCGGTTGGCGGCGGCCGGCGCGGCCGTGCTGGTGGTGGACCGCAACGTCGAGGCGGCGAAGGCGGTGGCCGCCGAAGCCGGTGGCCGGGCCGAGGGGATCGACCTGGCCGACGGCGCGGTGGTGGACCGGCTCGACACGGACGTGGACATCGTGGTGAACAACGCCGGGTTGCAGCACGTCGCCGCGCTACCGGACTTCCCGGCGGAGCGCTTCGCGTACCTGCACCGGGTCATGGTGGAGGCGCCGTTTCTGATCATCCGCCGCGCGCTGCCGCACATGTACGCCCGGGGCTGGGGCCGGATCATCAACATCTCCTCGGTGCACGGGCTGCGCGCCTCGCCGTACAAGGCGGCCTACGTCTCGGCGAAGCACGCGCTGGAGGGCCTGTCGAAGGTGGTCGCGCTGGAGGGCGCGCCGCACGGCGTCACCGCCAACTGCATCAACCCGGCGTACGTGCGCACTCCGCTGGTGGAGAGCCAGATCGCCGACCAGGCGGCCAGCCACGGCATCGCGGAGTCCGAGGTGGTCGAGAAGATCATGCTGGCCCGGGCGGCGATCAAGCGGCTGATCGAGCCGGAGGAGGTCGCCGAGCTGATGGCGTACCTCTGTGCGCCACCGGCGGCCTTCATCACCGGCGCGTCCATCGCGCTCGACGGGGGCTGGACGGCGAACTAGTGGGCCCGCGCACAATGGGCGTCATGTCTTCGCCCGTGGAGTTCCTCGAACTGCTCGCCCGGGAGGCCGCCGCGGTCGAGTTCGAGGGGCCGCTGGTCGCGGCCCGCGCCGCCGGGCTGCCCCCGGACCGGCTCGCCGAGCTGGAGCAGGCGAAGACGGTGGCGCTGCGGGTCCGCGCGCTGCTCGAGCGGCGGCGCCGCCGGGAGACCGAGCTCTCCGGGCTGTACGACACCGTCAGCGACCTGGCCGGCCTGCGCGACCTGGACGACGTGCTGCGGGCGATCGTGCACCGGGCGCGCAACCTGCTCGGCGCCGACGTGGCGTACATGACCCTCAACGACGACGAGCGCGGCGACACCTACATGCGGGTCACCGACGGCTCGGTCTCCGCCCGCTTCCAGCGGCTGCGGCTGCCGATGGGTGCCGGCCTGGGCGGCCTGGTGGCCCAGTCCGGCGCCCCGTACGTCACCGCGAACTATCCGGAGGACGACCGCTTCCACCACACCGGGGAGATCGACGCCGGGGTGGGCGAGGAGGGTCTGGTGGCCATCCTCGGCGTGCCGTTGCGGCTCGGCTCGACCTCCATCGGGGTGCTCTACGCGGCGAACCGCTCGGCCCGCCCCTTCGTCCGTGAGGAGGTCGCCCTCCTGGTCTCGCTCGCCGCGCACGCGGCGGTCGCGATCGACACCGCCCGGCTGCTCACCGAGACCCGCTCGGCGCTGGCCGAGTTGTCCGCGGCGAACACCACCATCCGGGCGCACAGCAGCTCGGTGGAGCGCGCGGCGGCCGCCCACGACCGGATGACCGCGCTGGTGCTGCGCGGCGGCGGCGTGGAGGACGTGGCGGCAGCGGTGACCGAGGTGCTCGGCGGGGCGCTGCTGGCGCTGGACGCGGAGGGCCGGCTGCTGGCCCGGGTCGGGCAGATCACCGAGCCGGACCGGTCGGACATCGTCGAGGCGGTGGCCGCCTCCCGGACCGAGGGACGCAGCGTCCGGCGGGGCTCGCTCTGGTACGCGGCGGTGGTGGCGGGCGCGGAGAACCTGGGCGCGTTGGTGCTGCGCCCGGACGAGGAGCTGGTCGACGCCGACCAGCGGATCCTGGAGCGGGCCGCGCTGGTGACGGCGCTGCTGCTGCTGTTCCGCCGGACGGTCGCCGAGGCGGAGGGGCGGGTCCGTGGCGAGCTGCTCGACGACCTGATCTCCCGGCCGCTGCGCGACACCGACGCGCTGCGCAGCCGGGCCCGGCGGCTCGGGGTGGACCTGGACGCGCCGCACGTGCTGGTGGCGGTGGGCGAGGACGCGATCGCGGCGACCGGCTCGGCCCGGCAGCGGGTGCTCTCCTGGGCCACCACGTACGCCTCGACCCGCGGCGGGCTGGCCGCGGCGCGCGACGGCCGGGTGGTGCTGATGCTTCCCGGTCGGGATGCCGGCGCGAGCGCCCGGGCGGTCTCCCGGGACCTGTCTCGGATCACCGGACGGCCGGTCACCGCGGGGGCGAGCGGCCCGTCGGCCACGCCGGCGTCTTTGGCCGCCACGTTCCGCGAGGCGGACCGCTGCCTCACCGCGCTCGGCGCGCTGGGCCGGGCCGGGCAGGGCGCGAGCACCGCCGAACTGGGCTTCGTCGGGTTGCTGCTCGGCGCGGTCGGCGACGGCGGCGACCGGGACGTGGAGCAGTTCCTCACGGCGACCGTGGGGCCGGTGGTCGACTACGACGCCCGGCGGGGCACCGCCCTGGTGAAGACGCTGGAGGCGTACTTCGGGGTGGGGGGCAGCCTGGCCCGCGCCGCCGAGCAGCTGCACGTGCACGTGAACACGGTGACCCAGCGGTTGGAGCGGGTCGGGCAGCTGCTCGGCGCCGACTGGCAGCGGCCGGAGCGGGCCCTGGAGGTGCAGCTGGCCCTGCGCCTGCACCGCCTGCGCACCCCGGCCGCGTGACCGCCCCCTTCGGGGTCGATCATGCAGTCGTGGTGCCCGACAAGTGGTGACAGGCGCCTTTCGCGCACCACCACAACTGCATGATCGACGGAAGCGGCAGCGCGGTCAGCGGGCCTGGATGCCCGCCAGCACGGTGTCGACGACCTGCCCGGGCAGGGCCTGCTCGTCGAGGTCCGGGTTCCATTGCAGCACGCGCTGGATCAGCATCGGCCCGGTGAGCAGGGCCATGGTCACCTCGAGGTCGAGGTCGGGCCGGAGCAGGCCCTCGGCGATCCCCCGCCGCAGCACCTCGCGCATCAACTGCCGGCGCGGGGCGATGATGTTCTGGTAGAGCCGGAAGTGGTCCGGACTGCGGTTCACCTCGGGCACCAGACAGGGCATGATCTTCGAGGCGCGCGGGTCGACGTTCTTTCCGATCGCGCCGACCAGCAGCACCAGGTCGTCACGGACGGAGTGCCCGGCCGGCTGCGGCAGGATGCCCTTGAGCCGGCGCAGCGCGTCCAGCAGCAGCGCGTCCTTGCCGGCCCAACGGCGGTAGATGGTGGCCTTGCCCACCCCGGCGCGGGCCGCGATCGCCTCGATCGACAGCGCCTCGATGGTGCTGCCCTCGGCGAGCAGGTCAAGGGTGGCCTCGACGATCGCCTCATCGGCGCGGACGCTCCGCGGTCGCCCGGGCGACCGCGGAGCATCAGCAGTGGACGTCATGTCGGACATTGTCCCCGAACCTATGCGGTCTCGGCCAACTCCGGTGCCGCGGCCCGTGCCGCCGGCGCCGGCTCGGTGGCCGCCCGGCCGGGCAGCCAGCGCAGCGCCACCAGGATGCCGAGCGCGGCCACCAGCGCGGAGAGCGCGGCCGCCCAGTGCATGGCGGTGACGAAGGAGTCGTTCGCCGCCGCGAGCAGCTTCGGCGCCGCCGGCCCGAGCTGCCCGGCCGCCGCGTACGCGCCGGAGATGGACTCGTTCGCGGCGTCCCGGGCCTGGGCCGGCAGGCCGGCCAGCGCCGGGTCGACGTCGGCCCGGTAGACCGCGGAGAGCACCGAGCCGAGCACCGCCACGCCGAGCGCGCCACCGACCTGACGGACCGTGTTGCTGACCGCCGAGCCCACACCGGCCTTCTCCCGGGGCAGCGACGACATGATCGACTCCGTCGCCGGCGGCATGATGTTGGCCATCCCGACGCCCTGGATGAAGAAGAAGATCAGCACGACCCAGATCGGGGTCTGCGCGTCGATGAAGGTGAAGGCGCCGAGCGAGATCGCCGTCAGCACCAGCCCGACCACCGCGACCGCCTTGCCGCCGTACTTGCGGACCATCGCCGCGCTGCGCGGGGCGAAGATCAGCTGGGCGCCGGCGAACGGCAGGAAGAGCAGACCGGTCTGCAGCGGGCTGTAGTCGCGTACCAGCTGCAGGTAGAACGAGCTGAAGAACATCACGCCCATCGCGGCGAAGAAGATCAGGCCGACGATCGCGACCGGCGCGGCGAACTGCGGCACCTTGAACAGCCGGACGTCCAGCGACGGGTGGGTGCTGCGCCGCTCGATGTTGATGAACCAGGCGAGCACCGCCAGGCCACCGACGATCGAGACCCACACCACCGGCCGGCCGAAACCGTGCTCACCGCCGTCGATGATGCCGTAGGTCAGCGCGACGAGGCCCACCACCGAGAGGACCACACCGAACACGTCGATCCGGCCCGGCTTCGGGTCCCGCGACTCGGGCACCAGGAGCGCGACGAGGACCACGCCGAGCACGACCACCGGCACGTTGATCAGGAAGACCGAACCCCACCAGAAGTGCTCCAGCAGCCCGCCCCCTAGGACCGGGCCGATCGCGACGGCGAGCCCGACCGCACCGGCCCAGACGCCGATTGCCCGACCCCGCTCCCGCGGGTCGAAGACGTTCGAGATGATCGAGAGCGTCACCGGCATGATGGCCGCGCCGCCGACCCCCATCAGCGCGCGGGCCGCGATCAACTGTCCGGGACTCTGCGCGTACGCCGACAGCAGCGACGACAGGCCGAAGAGCACCAGACCGATCAGCAGGAACCGCTTACGACCGGCGCGGTCGCCGAGCACCCCGAAGGTGAAGAGCAGACCGGCGAAGACAAGGGTGTACGAGTTGATCGCCCACTCCAGCTCGCCCTGGCTGGCACCCAGCCCGTGCGTCGGGTCGGCGAGCGTGCGAAGTGCGACGTTCAGGATGGTGTTGTCGAGGACGACCACGAGGAGGCTGATCACCAGCACCCCCAGGATCGCCCACCTCCTCGGGTGGCCCGTGTTGTCGCGGATCTCCATTGCCGGTTCTCCCCCCGGTGGCCCCGCCCGAAGATACGATACGGAGCAGACTCGTAATCGCAGTCAGCCTAAGCCCACCCATTAACGATACGGAACCGATCCGTATCGTATGTGTCCGGCGTCACCTCTCCCCCTACCGGCCGGCAGCCCAGGGACCAGTCGGCCCGGTGGCCCGTCAGGCGCGGCGACCGGCGACCCGGCGGCCCCGGCGCCCGGTGGCCCGCCAGCCCGGCGACCGGCAGCCCGGCGGCTCGGCGACCCGCGCCCTGGGCCACGCCGCTCGGCGACCCGCGCCCTGGGCCACGCCGCTCGGCGACCCGCGCCCTGGGCCGCGCGGCCCGGCGACCCGCGCCCTGGGCCGCGCGGCCCGGCGACCCGCGCCCTGGGCCGCGCGGCCCGGCGACCCGCGCTGGGCCCGGTGACCGGTGGCCCGTCGGCCCGGCGACCCCACGCCCTGCCGGACGGCCCGGCGGCCCGGCGCCCGGCTGCCCGGCGACCCCACGCCTGGGCCGGCGGCCCGGTGTGCCGATGCTGATCGCCCATGCGCCCCGGACTGTCGGCCCCGATCGCCGGGCGTTGGCGGGTCGGCGCGTTCCCGCCGGCATGCGTGGCACCGCGCGGTGCGGCCAGGTCCAGGTGAGGTGGTTGTCCGTTTCCAGGTCGGATCGGCCGCTGGGCCGAGGCTGCCTGGCCGAGCGCTGCGCCGTACAAAGCCTCCTGGGCGGTGTGGGTGTTTTGGGTGTGACCGGGGGGCATCCCGGGGCCGGAATGGTGGGCCGCCGGGCGTCGTTGAATACCCCCGACGGCCGAGGTAGCAGCCCCGCCCGCCGGCCGGTTGACCCGGTCGGCGACGGTGGCCCGCCCCGGAATGACGGCGGCCAGCCGGTCGTTACACATGGACCCGGCCGATGGGCCCGCCCCCGGAATGATGGCGGTCCGCCGGTCGTTACACCTGGACCCGATGCCGTAAGCCCCCCACGCGTCGGACCCC
>NZ_JBITFP010000018.1:0-142455 GCF_044456245.1 Micromonospora sp. NPDC051006 | reverse complement strand
CCGTCCATCTACGGCGACCTGTCGTCGATCCGGTCCTGGATCAACACCCAGGTCGGTGGCCTGCCGTCCTGACCGGACGGCCACCCCGGACTCGGGGGGGGGGGGGGGGGGGGCCCCCCCCCCCCCCCCCCCCCCCCCCCCCCGCCGCTCGTCGTCCGGGGCGCAACCGGCTGCCCTGCTATCGTCGATGCGCAGATCACCGAAGAGGAGACCAGACATGGCGGGTGACGACGACATCTCCGGGTGAGCCCCGGATCTGATCGGCCGCCGGCACGTGCGCGCGAGCGCCGCCGCGGCCAACTCGTCGTCTCCTTCCCGTCTGCCGCCGGGCGCCCGGGCGCGCCCGCACTCCCGTCAAGGTCTCCGCACATGCCTCCATCAGCCCTGCTCGCACATGATCTTGTCCGTACCCTCGGCACCCGACGGGTGCTCGACGGCGTCTCGCTCACCGCCGCTCCCGGCCGCCGGATCGGCCTCATCGGCGAGAACGGCGTCGGCAAGTCCACCCTGCTCCGGCTGCTCGCCGGGGCGGACGAACCGGACGCCGGCACCGTGGTCCGCCCCGCGGACCTCGGCCACCTGCACCAGGAGATGCCGTTCGACCCCGGGTCGACGATCGCCGACGTGCTCGACGACGCGCTGCGCGAGGCTCGCGCCGACCTCGCCGCGCTCGACCGGATCAGCCAGGCTCTCGCCGAGACGCCCGAGGACTCCCCCGCCCACACAGAACTGCTCACCGCGTACGGGGCACGGCTCGACCGGGCCCAGGAGCACGAGGCGTGGGACGCCGACCGGCGCGCCGCGATCGTCCTCGCCGGGCTCGGCCTCGGCGGGACCGCGCCCGACCGTACGCTCGGCTCGCTCTCCGGCGGGCAGCGTGGCCGGCTCGCGCTCGCCGCCCTGCTGGTGCGGCGGCCCGCGGCGCTGCTGCTCGACGAGCCGACCAACCACCTCGACGACGCCGCCGCGGCGTTCCTCGAGGAGCAGCTGCGCGACCTGCCCGGCGCGGTGGTGCTGGCGAGCCACGACCGGGCCTTCCTCGACGCGGTCTGCACCGACCTGATCGACCTCGACCCGGCGGTCGACGGCCCGACCCGGTACGGCGGCAGCTACACCGCCTACCTGGGCGAGCAACGCGCCGAGCGGGAGCGCTGGCGGCGGCGCTTCGCCGAGGAGCAGGAGGAGCTGGCCGAGCTGCGTCTCGCCGTCGGCGAGACCGCGCACCGGGTGGCGCCGGGTCGGGCCCGCCGGGACAACGAGAAGATGGGGTACGGCCACACCGCCGGCCGGGTGCAGCACCAGATCTCCCGGCGGGTGCGCAACGCGGCCCGCCGCCTCGACGAGTTGGAGCGCGACCAGGTCCCCCAGCCACCGGAGCCGCTGCGGTTCCGCGCCGCGGCGCTCGCCGCGGGCGACGACGACGGCGGGCCGCTGCTCTCGCTGCGGCAGCTGCGAGTGCCCGGCCGGCTGACGCTCGACCGGCTGGACGTGACCGCCACCGACCGCCTCCTGGTCACCGGCGCCAACGGCGCGGGGAAGTCCACCCTGCTCGCGGTGCTGGCCGGACGGCTGGACGCGACCGGGGAGCTACGCCGGCGACCCGGACTGCGGGTCGGCCTGCTGGCCCAGGACACCCGGTTCGACACCCCGGAGCAGACCGTCCGGGACACCTACCAGCGGGCGCTGGGCGCCGATCGCGCCGAGGCCGTACCGCTGGCCTCGCTCGGGCTGATCCACCCGAACGACCTGGACAAGCGGGTCGGTGAACTCTCCGTCGGCCAGCGCCGCCGGCTCGCCCTGGCCCTGCTGGTCGCCGACCCGCCCGAGCTGCTGCTGCTCGACGAACCGACCAACCACCTCTCTCCTCGGCTCTGCGACGAGCTGGAGGAGGCGCTGGGCCCGGGCCCCGGCGCCATCGTCGTCGCCAGCCACGACCGGTGGCTGCGATCGCGCTGGGCCGGCCGGGAGATCCGGCTCTGACCGGCCCGGGCTGCGGCGAGCACGGGTTGTCTAGCGCCGCGTCGGCGGTTCGCGCGGCATCCTGTCGTACCGGGGCGGAAGGGTGATGGTCGGCAGCGGACGCCGGGTCCGCGCGACGGGAGGACGTGTCATGGCGTACGGCTACTTCGGTTCGATGCGGGCGCTGCCCGGCCACCGCGCGGAGGTGGTGGCCATCCTGCTCGAAGGCGTCGACGGTCTGCGGGCGGCCGGGTGCCACCTCTACGCGGTCGGCGCGTCGGAGACCGACCCCGACCAGATCCTGGTCAGCGAGATCTGGGAGTCCAAGGGGCACCACGACCGTTCGCTCCAGCTGCCCGAGACCAAGGAGGCCATCGCCCGCGCCATGCCGCTGCTCACCGGCGAGTTCGCCGGCCAGGAGATGACCGTGCTGGGCGGCCTCGGCGTCTGACGGCGCGGCGACCCGGCGGTCAGCTGCCGAGCCGGGTCCGCAGCGCCCGGATGCACCAGTCGAAGACCGGCGCCAGGCTCTCCGTCTGCGGCCAGCCGTTGACCACCGCGAGCAGCCGCAGATAGAGCTCACGGCGCGGGTCGCTCGCCGTTTCGAGCCGGGCCAGCAGCCGGCGGGGCAGGTCGGCGTCGTCGGGGCGGTCGCAGAGCCGGGCGTACCGGGTCAGGATCGCCGCCACGACGGCGTCGGCCTGCGGCGAGTCCGGGTCGACGCCGGCCGCCAGCGCCGGCCGGACCTCGGCGCGGACCACCGCCACGGCGTCGGGGCGTATCCCCGGCGTGCCGTCGCGGGCCCGGTCGGCGGCGTACTGCTCCGCCACCTGCCGCATCCGGGCGCGGAACTGCGGGTCCTGGGACAGCTCGGCCAGTTCGATCCAGGCCTGCAGCTGCTCCCCCTCGGGGTCGTCGGGCAGTTCGGGGGTCATCGAGCGCCTGATCCCGGCGAACGCCGGGTCGGCGTCCAGGCCGCCGAAGGCGACGTCGAGGAACTCGCCGATCAGGCGCCGTCGCTCGTCCTCGGAGAGCTTGGCCAGCTTGTGCATCAGGTTCATCTCCTCATCGGTGGGTCCGCGTCGGGCCACCGCGGTCAGCACCGCGCGTCGCAGCCGCAGCGTCCGGATCTGCACGGCGAGCGCGTCGGCGTGCGCCGCGGCCACCTCGGCGAGCGAGATCTCCCGCTCCAGGACCCGGCCGATGGTGGGCAGGTCCACTCCGAGGTCGCGCAGCGTACGCACCAGGTCCAGCCGGGCGACCGCCTCGAGCCCGTAGCGGCGGTGGCCGGCCGGGGTGCGCTCGCACGGCGGCAGGATCCCGCGGTCGGAGTAGAAGCGGATCGCCTTCACCGTCAGCCCGGTCCGCCGGGCCAGCTCGCCGATCGAGTAGCGCGCGTCGCCGTCCATGCGTCCACCCTCGCCTCTCCCCCTGCGGGAGGTTCAAGCCCTGCCCGCTTCACCACGACGCCGACCCCCACCATCCCGTACACCGCGGTCGCGGTCTTGCCGCGCTGACCGTCGGCACGGGGGGTGCGCGAGCCCGCGTGTCCCCCGGGCCGCTCATCCTCCACCGCCCGGCGAGGTGCGCGTCCGCGCACTGCCATAATCCGCCGGTGATCAACAACGCTGGCCCGAGCGGCGTCGCCCCGGCATCCCCTGCCATTCGGTCCGACACGAGACGGGCACGGGCACGGGCAGTGATCATGGCGCTGGCCGGCCTGATCGCGCTCGGCGGGGCCCACTACCGGCCATGGGTGTCGGTGCGTCCCGGGCGGGACGTTGTCCACCTCCTGCTGGGCCGCGACGCCCCGTCGACCGAGGTGCGCACGTACGCGTTGACGGACCTGCCCGGCTCCCTGGTCGCGCTGTACGTCGGCTGGCTCGGGCTGCTGGCACTGCTCGTCCTCGCGTGGCTACGCCCGCAGTGGCGCGATCTCCTCCGGCTGGTGCTCGGCGCGACGACCCTGGCACTGGTGGCGCTGACGTTCCTACCGAGCGGCGCCGCAGTGCGAGACAGCGGCTTTCCGGTGGCCGACCGACCCAGCACCGACTATCTCCAGGGCACCTGGCTCGGACTGGCCGGGACGCTGCTGCTCGCCGGAGCCGTCTCCGCCCTGCTGGCCGCGCCCCTGCGGGTCGCGACGAGCACCGCGGCGGGAGCGACTCCGGCGGCCACCGTCGCGGAACCAGGCGCCGATCCGGGGCACGAACCCGAGGCCACCGACCCGACGACTTCCGCACCGTCGGACGCCTCTGCGCCGGGCCGCGTCGAGCACGGCCAGCCGGCGGAGAGCGTCCCGGAGCCGATCGTGCTGACCCTGCCGGTGCCCGGCGCGTACCCGCGGAGAGCGGTGCCGCGGTGGCGCCGCCCGTTGCGGATCGGCGTCGTGACGGTCGCGCTGGTCGCCGCCGCGGCCCTGATCGGGGTGGTGGGTTGGAAACTCGCTCATCCGCCCGCACAAGCGAGCGACGCCGCCGGCGGCCTCGCCGCCCGGCTGGTCGCACCCCCGCAGGACGCGACACCCGGCCGTGGTCCCGCCGCCGACGACCAGGTTGATTTCACCCGGATCGTCTCGCTCGACCGCGGCCCGGGGGCGCTGCTACTCGTGACGCAGCTGACCGAGGTACGGCACGCGGCCAGCGCGGCCTGGACCGAGCCGAACTCCGCGGCGAGGACGGTCGTCCTGCTCCAGTTCGACACACCGACGCTCGCCGAGGAGTTCGCGACGTCCTACGCCGACCTGGAGCGGAGCCTCCGCGCCCCGGCGGGGGAGGTCACTCTGAAGTCCGTGCCCGGGGCGACAGCGTTCGTCGGCCCCAGCGGTGACGACGTGAGCCTTCCCGAGGTGCACGCCGTCGCGCAGCGCGACGACATCGTCCTGCTCGTCACCGCCGGCGGCGCCGGCTCACACGACGTCACCGCCGCCGAGTCCCTGCTCCGTCAGCAGTACGACCGGCTGTGACCGCTCCCCCGCCGGGTGGAGGCCCGGTGATCTTCACCATGCCGGGTCGCCGTCGTCCGGGACCCGCGTAGATTCGGTGCCACCGGAATCGGCTGCACCCGAGCGTCGACCGGGAGACGGAGGGCGACATGGCGGGGAAGACGCAGACGCCGTTGCGGGTGGGTCTGCTGGGCTACGGACTGGCTGGCCGGGTGTTCCACGCCCCGCTGATCGCCGCGACGCCGGGCCTGCGCCTGCACGCCGTGGTCACCCGCGATCCGGAGCGACGCCAGCAGGTCCGGCACGACCACCCGGACGCGCGCCTGGTCGACGACGTCGACCTGCTGTGGCGCTCTCCCGAGGCGCTCGACCTGATCGTGGTCGCAACGCCCAACCGGCTGCACGTACCGATGGCCCGGGCGGCGGTGGCCGCGGGGCTGGCGGTGGTGGTCGACAAGCCGCTCGCCGCCACCGCCGCGGAGAGCCGGGACCTCGTCGCCGAGGCGGACCGCCTCGGCGTACCGCTGACCGTCTTCCAAAACCGCCGCTGGGATGGCGACTTCCTGACCGCCCGCCGCCTCGTCGAGGAGGGCGCGCTGGGACAGGTGACCCGGTTCGAGTCCCGCTTCGAGCGGTGGCGTCCGGCCATCAAGCCGGGCTGGCGGGAGAGCGCCACCCCGGACGAGGCCGGTGGCGGCCTCTTCGACCTGGGCGCCCACCTCATCGACCAGGCCGTGCAGTTGCTCGGCCCGGTGCACAGCGTCTACGCGGAGGTCGACCGCCGCCGGCCGGGCGCGCAGGTCGACGACGACGCGTTCGTCGCGCTGACCCACGCCGGCGGTGTCCGCTCACACCTCTGGATGAGCGCGGTCACCCCGCAGCTCGGGCCCCGGCTGCGGGTCCTCGGTGACCGGGCCGGCTACACCACGTACGGCCTGGACCCGCAGGAGGAGGCGCTGCGCGACGGCGGTCGGCCGGGCACGCCGGGCTGGGGCGAGGTCCCGCCCGAGCGCTACGGGCGGCTCGGCGTGGACGGTGACCTCCGGCCGGTGCCCACCGAGGCGGGCCGGTACCAGAGCTTCTACCAGCAGGTGGCGGCGGCGCTGCGGGACGGCGGGCCGATGCCGGTCGACCCGCGCGACGCGGTGGACACCGTCGCGCTGATCGAGCTGGCCCACCGGTCGGCCGAGGAGGGCGCGGTGCTTCCGGTACCGCCGAGGTGACCGTGGACTACTACGTGATCCTCGGGTCGGCGCCCGGGCGTCGGGCCGCCGCCGAGACGATCGTGGTCGAGGAGTTCACCCACGCCACCGACTGGACCACGTCGGGGCTGCACAGTGCGGGTTGGGCGCCGGATGCCGGCTGGCGGAGCGCCGCGTCGGTCAGCCGGGGCATGCGCGCCGACCCGCGGCTGCGCGCCCGGGTCGTACCGGTCACCCGCGACGGCGCGGACGAGGTTCATGGCCAGCTCGGCGGCGGGCCGTTGCCGGCCGAACCGGCGCTGCGCGGCCACTTCCGCGACCAGCAGAGCCTCCCGGCCAGCACGCCGTTGCGGCTCGGCCCCGCCGAGGTACCCGAGGGTTTCCACGAGCGGCGGGTCTACCGGGTCCTCTTCGCCGGCGACCTGCCCGTGGACCGGTTGACGAACCTCGCCGCGCACTGGCGGCCGACGGCCGGTCACAGGCCCAGTGACCCGGCACCCGGTGGTCGGCGGCGGGTCGGCCGCGACGAGCACAGCTGGACCCTGCGCCGGGTCGGTCGCGACATCGCCTGGGCCCTCGACCTGACCTCGCTGCTGGCGACCACCACCGACCACACCGTCGGGCCGATCCTGCACGAGCTGACCTCCGTCGTACGGCTGCGAGGGCTCGTACCCGTGACCACCGAACGTTTCGCCTGACGGCCGACCCGAGCCGGACGGCGGGCAGCCTGCCTGCCGGTGCGGGCGGATAATGGCCGGATGGCGAACGGCCGCTGGGCAGGCGAGCCACGCCGAGTCCAGCTCATGCTCACCGCGGCCGTGCTCGTCTTCGCCTACGGCACCGTGGTGCACCTGGTCCAGCTGTGCACCGGCGGGCTACGGCCGTACCCCGCGCTGCCGGCGTGGCTGGCGCTCTACTTCACCTCGCTGACCGTGCTGGATCCGCTGGCCGCGGTGCTGTTGTGGACGCGCCGGGCGGCGGGACTGTGGCTCGGATGCGCCGTGCTGGTCACCGACTCGGCGGCGAACGCCTACGCCAACTACGTGCTGGACGCCACGCCCGGGGTCACGCCGGGACGGATCGGGCAGGCGGTGATCACCTTGCTCGCGGCCGCCCTGGTCGGGGCGGCCGCCCGGCTGGCCCCGTGGATGCGGCCGGCGCACCCCGCTCGGTCACCCGCCCGGCCTTGACCGCTCAGTGCTGGGGCTGGCGGCGTCGGTGGGAGAGGTCGCCATGGTGGTGCGCACCCGGGTGCGAGTGCGGATCGGTGTGGACGGTGGCGCTGGTCAGGCGGGGCACAGCGTGCGTGAGCTGGTGTTCGGCGTCGGCGGCGATCTCGTGCGCGGCAGTGAGCGTGAGGGTGCCGTCGACGACGAGATCCGCCTCCGCGTGCAGGTGGTGGCCGATCCACCGCAGCCGGACCGCGGCCACGTCCCGGACCCCGTCGACGGCGCGCAGGGTGGTCTCCGCCTGGTCCACGAGACCCGGGTCGACCGCGTCCATCAGCCGCCGGTAGACCTCGCGCGCCGCGTCCTTGAGCACGAAGGCGATGGCGACGGCGATGACCAGGCCGATCACCGGGTCCGCCCAGTGCCAGCCGACCGCGGCGCCGCCGGCCGCCGCGACGACCGCGAGCGAGGTGTAGCCGTCGGTGCGGGCGTGCAGGCCGTCGGCGACCAGGGCGGCGGAGCCGATCCGCCGGCCGACGCGAATCCGGTAGCGGGCCACCAGCTCGTTTCCGGCGAAACCGACCAGGCCGGCCACGGCCACCCAGGGCAGATGGTCGATCTCGGCGGGTCGCAGCAGCCGGGTGACCGCGGTCCCGGCGGCGAACAGGGCCGAGCCGGCGATGACCGCGACGATGACGATGCCGGCCAGGTCCTCCGCCCGGCCGTAGCCGTAGGTGTAGGCGCGGGTCGCCGCCCGCCGGCCGAGCAGGAACGCGATGCCGAGGGGCACGGCGGTCAGGGCGTCGGCGATGTTGTGCAGGGTGTCGCCGAGCAGGGCGACCGAGCCGGAGAGGACGACGATGACGACCTGGGCGGCGGCCGTGGCGCCGAGCCCGACCAGCGAGATCCACAATGCCCGCAGTCCGTCCCGGGATGCCTCCAGCGCGGAGTCGACTGTGGACCCGGGGTCGTGCGAGTGCGGGACGACGGCGTGCCGCAGCCGGTGCCACGCGCGGCCGAGCGGGCCGTCGTGCCGGTGCCGCCGGTCGGATCCGTGGGGATCTGGAGTCTGCTCGTGCTCGTGGCCGTGCACCCGTTCCCCCAACCGTCGGGAGGTCCGTTCACCGCCGGTCACCTTAGGCGCCCGGGTGCCTGCGCGACAACGTTGCAGCTGCCACTGAGCTGCAACAACGCTCCCGTACCGGCCCTTCCGCAGTGGGGTTCTCGGTGCGGAAGGGCCGGTCGCTCGCCTGCGTTGCGGCAGTTGGCCGCCGCCGGCCGAGGTCAGAAGGAGTACGGGCCGAACCGGCCCCAGGCGACCACGGCCGAGAGTACGAGCAGCACGACGTTGGCCGCGAGGCCCGGGTATTCCCGGCGGCGCCCGTGCACGACGATCGCGCCGACCATGGTGATCACCAGACCGAGCGCGGCGAGCGGCACCAGCACGGGTGCGATGTCGAGCAGGGCCGGCAGGATCAGCCCGATCGCGGCGAGCACCTCCAGACCACCGATGATCTTGATCGTCTCGGGGCGGTAGTTCTCCGCCCAACCCAGGCCGGAGGCGACCAGCTTCTCCTTCGGCCGGACGAGCTTCATCAGCCCGACGCCGAGGAAGAGGACGGCCAGCACGGCCGCGATGATCCACAAGACGATGTTCATGGGGCTCCACCCTGTTGTCACTTCAAGCGGGGAGCGGAACCTACGCCGGCCTTACTTCAAGGTGCAAGTGACGCATGGATGAGCGAGCTGGCGGTGCGCCGAGGGGTCGCTCTCACGGCTGTCCCAGGTGGTCGGCCGGCTCGAGCGCCGAGGCTGGGTACGACGCACACCCGATCCGACCGACGGCCGCTACACCCTGGCCGTCCTCACCGAGCAGGGCTGGGCCAAGGTCGTCGAGACCGCGCCGGGGCACGTGGCGGAGGTCCGGCGGCTCGCCTTCGACCCGCTGACCAGAGCCCGACAGCGCCAACTGCGCGAGATCGGCCGGCGCATCGGGCGGGCCGTCGACCCGGACGCGCCGTGCCCGGGCGACCGGTTCGGATGATCGGGAAGCGGTCGACGTGTCCGCCAGTCAGAAACGCCGGCCACTCGGCGGCACAGCCGGTGACCGCTGCCGCCCGGCGTCGCTCACGGCGTCCCGCCGTCGGCCAACGACGGCCCGGCCGCCGCCGGCAGCAGGTGGCGGACCTCCGGTTCGCCCTCGGCGAGACGCCGGGCACGGTCCTCCGCCTCCTGGTCGGCACCCGTCAACCGCCCGCCGTGCTGGCGCAGGTGCTCGTCCCAGGAGGGCACCAGGTAGACCTCGACGAAACGGTCCGGGGCCTCCCCCTCGCGGAACAGCCCCCAGCGCATCGCCCCGGTGCGCTGTCGTGAGCCGCGCACCAGGTCCATCGCGTCGAGGAACTCCTGCTCCCGGTCGCGCCGGACGAGGTAGCTGACCACCACCAGCACCGGCCCGACCCGGGGATCCGGCTCGTGCGCCAGTCGCAGCCGGGGCCAGTAGGTCGCCGGGTCCCTGTTCACCCCCCGCAGCTCGGGCAGCGGCCAGATCTGCGAGGTCACCGAGCCGATCAGCATCAACACTCCGGCCACGATCAGCGCGTCGACCAAGCCGGCGAGGTCCGCCAGCAGACCCCAGGCGAACGCGCCCACCGCCTGGCCGCCGGCGAAGACCACCTGGTAGACGGCGAGGCCGCGGGCCCGCACCCAGCCGGGCAGGAAGAGCTGCATCTCGGCGTTGACGTTGGCGAGCACGACCACCCACGCCAGGCCGGCCGGCAGCAGGGCGACGAGCACCACCGGCACGACCTTGACCGTCGCCACCACGATCAGCGCCGCGCCGTAGAGCACCCCGGCCACCAGCAGGAACTGGTTCGCCGACAGCCGGGTCCGGACCCACGGCAGCAGCACGCCGCCGACGATCGCGCCCACCCCGAGCGCGGCCAGCAGCATGCCGTACCCACTGGAGTCCAGGCCGAGCCGCCGATTGGCCACCAGCGGGAGCAGCGCCCACAACGCGCTGCCCGGCACCAGGAACACCAGCGCCCGCCGGAGCAGCCGGCGGACGATCGGCGAGTGCCGCACGTACCGCCCACCGGCGCGCAGCGCGGCGGTGAACCGTTCGGGCACCTCGACGGCCCGGGCGTTACCTGGTCGCCACCGGACCAGCGCCAGCGCGAAGATTCCGAAGGCCACCGCGTTCAGTCCGAAGACCGGCGCGACGCCGGCCCGGGAGATCAGCACGCCGGCGACGGCGGGTCCGACAGCCCGCGCCACGTTGACGCTGATCGAGCCGAGCGCCGAGGCCGCCCGCAGCTGCTCCCGGGGCACCAGTTCCGGGATCACCGCCGCCCAGGCGGGCAGGGTGAGCGCCTGCCCCACGCCGAAGGCGAAGGTGAGCGTGAGCAGCAGCGCCGGCGGCATCCGGCCGGTCGCGGTGAGCAGGGTCAGCCCCACCGCCACCACGACCAGGAAGAGCTGCACCGAGATCAGCAGGTTCCGGCGGTCGAACGTGTCGGCCAGCGCGCCGGCCGGCAGCGCCAGCAGCAGGACCGGCAGCAGGCTGGCGGTCTGCACCAGGGCGACCAGCGTCGAGGCGTTCCGCTCGTCGATCAGCAGCCACTGGGCGCCGACCGTCTGCATCCAGGTGCCGACGTTGGCGGCGAGCAGGGCGAGCCAGAGGTTGCGGTAGACCGCCGTCTTCAGCGGCGCCCACGCCGAGACCGGGGCCTCGGCGGTGGTGCCACCGGGCGTCACCACCGCCCGTCGGCGCGCAGCACGCGCTCACCGGAGACGTAGAGGTCGTCGGGGGCCAGCCGGAGCAGCCGGACGAGTTCGGGGGCCACCTGCTCGGGCAGCGCGTACACCTCGTCGAGGAACTCGTCACCGACCCGCTCCTGCAACCGGGTCGGCATCGGCCCGGGGTGCAGCTGCATCACCTTGACCCGGTTACTGTGCTGCGCTTCGGCGACCGACTCGATCAGGCTGGCGCCGTAGCTCTTGGTGGCTCGGTAGACGGGGATGCCGGGGCGGGGCTGCGTCACCGCCATCGCGCCGACGTAGACCACGTTCCCGAAGCCCTGCCGGTGCAGGTGGTCCAGCGCCTCCTTCAACACGTACGTCGTGCCGAGCGCGTTGACCTCGACGGCCCGCCGGATGCGCTCCGGGGTGAGGTCCGCCAGGTCCCCACCGGCCCACATCGAGGCGCAGAGGGCCACCGCGTCGATCGTGCCGTACCGGTCGGCCACCTGAGCGAAGGCGTCCCGCACCTGCTCGTAGGAGGACGTGTCGCAGACTCCTCCGTCGCAGCCCAGCTCGCCGACCGCCGCGTCGATCTCGTCCGGCACGTCGCCCAGCACCACCACCTGGTCCTCGTTCGCGAGCAGCCGGGCGGTCGCGAGCCCGAGCCCGCTGGTGCCACCCACCACCACGACGGTCCTGGCGCCCATGTCCCTCCAGCCCTCGCCAACCGGAAACGCCTGAGGCTTCCCGCTCCGGTCGGCTCCACACCGATTCCGCCGCGCCCGGACCGCCGGGCGATCGGGACAGCCGGCGCCCGGTCGGGGCGGCGGTGTCAACCTGTCTGGAACGGGCCGAAGGCGTGCCGGACCACCCGGTTGGCCGCGTCCTGGTCGAGACCGGCCGCCACCATCAGGTCACTGGCGGCGGTACGGACCTGGGCGACCAGGACCGAACCGGAGAACCCGACGCCGGCCCGGTACGCCCGACCCGCGGCCGAGACCGCGCGACACATCTGCTCCCGCGCCTCGTCCGGTTCGTCCGCCGTGGTGAACTCGCGGCGCAGCACCCGCACCGCCTCCGCCAGTGCCGACACCGCCTCCGGCAGGGCGTCGGGCACCGGCTCGTCGTCCTCGATCAACGTCACGGTGCGGCGGATCAGGGTCCCGCTGTTACGCATCGCCCGGTCGATAGGCTCCACCGCCTGCGCGTACCGACCCACCGGGCCCTCCCGGCTCTCCCACCGCACCGGGGAGAGGGTGCTCGCCTCCCGCGCGGCCTGCGCGGCCTCGGTGAAGGCGCCCATCTCACTCTTGTTGTCCCGCAGCCGGTCGAGGGCCGTCTGCGCGGCGGCGGCGTCCCGGTGGATCAGCGCCTCGGCGGTGGCGTCGAGCTGGGCGATCAGCAAGTCCAGTGCCGGGACGGCCGCCCGGTTGATCACCCGCAGCGGGTTCAACGGCAGCAGCACGGCGGTGACCGCGAGCGACACGGCGCCGCCGACGAGTGCGGCGAAGAACCGGGGGATCTCCAGGTTCGGCACCGCCGAACTGAGCGTGCCGATGAGCACCGCGGTCGCGGCCGCCTGGACCACCACCGCCGGGCTGCCGCCGACGAGCACCGACACGACGATCGCCAGCACCACGACCAGGCCGAGCTGCCACGCCCCGGCCCCCAACAGAAATATCAGCAGGTCACCGATGAGCACACCGACGGAGACCCCGACGATCAGCTCGACGGTGCGGCGCAGCCGCTGGCCCGCCGACGCCGCCAGCGCGATCACCGCGGAGACCGGGGCGAAGACCGGCTGCGCGATGTGCAGCAGACTGTCGGCCACCCACCAGGACAGGCCAGCCGCCAGCCCGGCCTGCACGGCCAGCCCGACACCGGCACGTACCCGTCGCAACCGGTCGCGCAGCGTCCTGGCCGTCCGGCGCCGCGCCTGCGCGAGAGCCGCCGTCACACCGTCGCCGTGGGCACTGGCACCGGCCGAATCGCGGTCACTTCCCCGCGCACCGGCGTAGGCCACGGCGGCACCTACCCGGTGTCGACCGGATGAATCATCACCGCGCCCGTCTCGTTTGCGCCTGCCGGCCTCGGGAAGGCCACCGGGAACGAACTAACCAGGTGCCACCGTCGGCGTCGGCGCCGCGAAGGGAGTTCGCCATGGCTGACAACCAGCGCCCACTGTCCGGCAAGCGGATCGCGGTCCTCGCCACGGACGGGGTGGAGGATATCGAGTACACCAGCTCCCGCAACGCCGTCGAACAGGCCGGCGCCGAGGTCCACCTGATCTCCCTGCACCCTGGCGAGATCCAGGCCATGAACCACGACATCAACCCGGCGAACCGCTACCCGGTGGACCGGCAGGTCGAGCAGGCCGACCCGGCCGACTACGACGGCCTCATCCTGCCCGGCGGGACGGTCAACCCGGACCGGCTCCGGATGAACGAAACGGCGATGGCGTTCGTCCGGGCGTTCTTCCAACAGGCCAAGCCGGTGGCGGCGATCTGTCACGGCCCGTGGTCGCTGGTCGAGACCGGCATGGTCAACGGCCGCACGGTCACCTCGTACCCGAGCCTGCGGACGGACATCCGCAACGCGGGTGGAAACTGGGTCGACCAGCAGGTCCAGGTCGACAACGGCCTGGTCACCAGCCGCCGCCCGGACGACCTGCCGGCGTTCTGCGTCAAGCTGGTGGAGGAGTTCGCCGAGGGTCGGCGCACCGGCCGAATGGCCACCGCCTGATCCGACGCGCCGGCCGGGCCGGGGGCACCACTTTCCGGGTCTGGGGCCGGCGCCCGTCCGTGCGCGGACCGCCGGTGGCCGGTGCGCGACAATCGACGCCGTGCGGTTCGGCATCCTGGGCGCGACCGAGGTGTGCTCCGCCGACGGGCACCGGCTGGCCGTCGGCGGGCCGAGGCTGCGCGCGCTGCTGGTGCTGTTGCTGCTCGATGCCGGGCGGATGGTGCCGCGGGAACGCCTGATCGACGGGCTGTACGGCGGCGAGCCGCCGGCCGGCGTGGCCAACGCGCTCCAGTCGCAGGTGTCCCGGCTGCGCCAGGTGCTCTCCACCGGACCGGTCGACCCGGTCGAGTTCCACCCGGCGGGCTACCGGCTCGCGGTCGACCCGGAGGACGTCGACGCGCACCGGTTCAACCGACTGGCCGACGCCGGACGGGCCGCGCTCGCGGCCGGCGAGCCGCGCCACGCCGCCGAACTGCTGCGGGAGGCGCTCGCGCTCTGGCGCGGGGAGCCGCTGGCGGACGTCGCCGACGCGCCCTTCGCCGCGGCCCCGGCGGCCCGGCTCATGGACCGTCGACTGGCCGCGGTCGAGGACCGGATCGAGGCCGAACTCCTGCTGACGGTGGCGGAGCCGGGAGCGGCGGGTGACGCCCAGCCGCTGGTGACGGAGCTTCGGGAGCTGGTCGCCGCCCACCCGCTGCGGGAACGCCTGCACGGTCAACTGATGCGCGCGCTGCACGGCGACGGCCGGCGGGCCGAGGCGCTCGCCGTCTTCGCGGAGCTCCGCCGGGTACTCGCCGACGAGCTGGGCACCGACCCGTCGGCCGAGCTGGTGGCCCTGCACACCACGCTGCTGCGCGACGAGGTCGACCCACGCGCCGCGGCGACTCCGCCCCGGCTGCCCCCGCTGCCGCACCAGCTGACCAGCTTCGTCGGCCGGGTGGACGAGCTGCGCCGGCTCGGTGCGCTGCTCGGCGAGGCCCGGTTGGTCACGCTGCACGGCCCGGGCGGCGCCGGGAAGACCCGGTTGGCGATCGAGGCCGCCGAGCGGCACGGCGGGGAGGTCTGCCTGGTCGAGCTCGCCGCGGTGCCCGCCGGGGCGGCGGTGGCCCCCGCGGTGCTGGCCGCGCTCGACCTGCGCGACGGGGCGCTGCGGCGACCCGGCGGGCCACGCGACGGCACCGACCGGCTGGTCATGGCGCTCGCCGACCGACGGCTGCTGCTGGTGCTCGACAACTGCGAGCACGTGGTGGCCGACGCGGCCCGGCTCACCGCCCGGCTGCTCGGCGCCGCCCCCGGGCTCCGTGTCCTGGCCACCAGCCGGGAACCGCTCGGCGTGACCGGCGAGGTGCTCTGTCCCCTGCTCGGCCTGCCGGTGCCGCCCGAGGCCGTCCCGCCGGAGCAGGCGCGGGGGTACGCCTCGGTGCGGCTCTTCGCCGATCGCGCCGGCGATGTGGCGCCGGGCTTCACGGTCGACAGCGGCACGGTGGCCGCGGTGCTGCGGATCTGTCGTACCCTCGACGGCCTGCCGCTCGCCATCGAGCTGGCCGCGGCCCGGTTGCGGGCGCTGCCGGTCGGCGAGGTCGCGGCCCGGCTCGACGACCGGTTCCGGCTGCTGAACCGCGGCAGCCGGATCGCCGAGCCGCGGCACCAGACGCTGCGAGCGGTGGTGCGGTGGAGCTGGGACTTGCTGGACGAGCCCGAGCGGCGGCTGACCCGCCGACTCGGCGTCTTCGCCGGTAACCCCGATCTGGCCGCTGTCGAGCGGGTCTGCGCGCCGCTCGGCGCGGACGTGCTCGACGTGCTGACCAGCCTGGCGGAGAAGTCCCTGGTGGACGCCGCCGACGGTCGCTTCCGGATGTTGGAGACGGTGCGCGCGTTCGCCGTCGGGGAGCTCGCCGGGGCCGGCGAGGCCGACCGGCTGCGCCGGGCGCACGCGGCGTACTTCCTCGATCTGGCACGGGCCGGCGACCGTGGGCTGCGCGGCGCCAGTCAGTTGGAGTGGCTGCGCCGGCTGGACGCCGACCGCGACGACCTGCACGCCGCGCTCCGCCGGGCGGCGGCCGACGGCGACACCGGCACCGCGCTGCGGCTGGTCGCCGCCCTCTCGTTCTACTGGTGGCTGCGCGGCCTGCGCGGCGAGGGTGCCGAGCTGGCCGGCCGGCTCGTCGACCAGCTGGACGGGCCGCCGCCCGGGCTCGCCGAGGAGTACGCGCTCTGTCTGCTGGTCGCCGGGGTGGGTGCGATCGGGGCGGACCGCCCGCACCTCGGCCGGGCCAGCGACATCCTGTGGGGCCTGGGCCGGCCACCTCGGCACCCGTTCCTGCTCTACCTCTCCGGGATGGCCGCCGGTCCCCCGTCCGCGGAGCGGCGGTCGATGCTGGATCTCCCGGAGAGCCGGGAGGTGCTGCTCGGCGCCGACCCGTGGAGCCGGGCGCTGGGATCGCTCGGCGTCGCGATGGTGTGGCTGCTCGACGGCGGTTATCCGGATGCGCGCGCGCAGCTGTCGGTCGCCCTCGACGGGTTCCGCATCCTCGGTGATCGGTGGGGCATGATCCTGGTGCTGAGCACCGTGGCGGAGGCGGCCTACCGGGTCGGCGACCCCGCGGCGGCCACCGGGCCGATGGCCGAGGCCCTCCTGCTGGCGGACGAGCTCGGCTCGACCCTCGACCTGGCCGAACTGCTGCGTACCCGGGCGGACGGCCGGCTCGGGGTCGGTGACCTGGACGGCGCGGGGGCCGACTACCGGCGGGTGGTGGCGGTCGCCCAGTCGGCCGGCGCGCCGGAGCTGGTCGCCGCGGCTCACCTGGGACTCGGCGAGATCGCCCGCCGCCGGGGCGACCTCGCGCGGGCCCGGCAACTGTGCGAACAGGCGGTGGCGGAGTGCCCGGCCGGTTGGTTCGGCGCCGAGGTGGTCCGGTTGGCGGCGCTGGTCGCGCTCGGGCAGATCGCCGACGCGCTCGGCGACGCGCCGGCCGCCCGAGCCCGCTACCAGCAGGTGATCGCTGCGACCGTCGGGGTGTGGGACGTGCCGACCGTCGGCGCCGCGGTGGAGGGCCTGGTCGCTCCGGTGCTGCGGCGCGGCGAGGGCGAGCGGGCCGCTCTGCTGCTCGGCGCGGCGTCGGCGCTGTTGAGCGACACCGGTGCCGCTGGCGCCGCCCAGGGCACGCCGGTGGCCGCGGCGGCCCGGGCCCGGATTGGTGACCTGACGTTCGATCGGGCCTTCGCCCGGGGCGCCGGGCTGGGCCGGGAGCAGGCGGTGGCGCTGCTGGCGGCCGGCTGACGGCGGCCGTCAGCCGACGGTGCGCGACCGGTCAGCGCGTCCGGCGAGGCTGCCGGCATGACCGACGAAACATCGGCCGTGCTGGCCGAGGGATTGCGCAAGACGTACGGACGGACGCCGGCTCTCGCCGGGTTCGACCTGACCGTGCCGGCCGGCACGGTCTGTGGGCTGCTCGGCCCCAACGGCGCGGGCAAGACCACCGCGGTGCGGATCCTGGCCACCCTGCTGCGCTTCGACTCCGGCCGTGCCCGGGTGGCCGGCTACGACGTGGCCCGGCACCCCGACCGGGTGCGTGCCCTGATCGGGCTGGCCGGGCAGTACGCCGCGGTCGACGAGATCCTCAGCGGCCGGCAGAACCTCGTGCTCTTCGGCCGGCTCCGGCACCTGCCGGCCCGGGTGGCCCGGCGCCGGGCCGACGAGTTGCTCGACCAGTTCGGGCTCACCGACGTGGCGGACCGCTCGGCCGGCGGGTACTCCGGAGGGCTGCGTCGCCGGCTCGACCTCGCCGCCAGCCTGGTCACCACACCGAAGGTGCTCTTCCTCGACGAGCCGACCACCGGGCTGGACCCGCGCAGCCGCAACGGCGTCTGGGACGCGGTCCGTTCGCTCGTCGCCGACGGCACCACCGTGTTGCTGACCACCCAGTACCTGGAGGAGGCGGACCAGCTCGCCGACCGGATCTCGGTGGTGGACGCCGGCCGGGTGGTGGCCGAGGGGACCTCGACCGAGCTGAAGGCGCGGATCGGCGCGGACCGGATCGAGCTGGTGGTCCGCGACGCGGCACAGCTGCCCGTCGCGGCGGCCATCGTGGAGCGGATCGTCGGCGCGCCGGTGACGGTGGACCCGGAGATCCGCCAGCTCGGCGCGCCCGTCGTCGACCGGATCGCGGCGCTCGCCGACACCATGCGGGCCCTTCAGGACGCCGCGGTCGCGGTCGAGGACGTGATGCTGCGCCGGCCCACCCTGGACGAGGCGTTCCTCCGGCTCACCGGGCACGACGTCGAGCGGCGCGACCGGACGGAGGTGCCGGCATGACGACGGCTGGCCGGCTCCGCTGGGCGGTGGCTGACGGCTGGGTGATGGCCGGACGGAACATGCGGCACGTGGTCCGCTCGCCCGAGGAGATCATCCTCTACTTCAGCCTGCCGATCATGTTCGTACTGGTCTTCGGCTACGTCTTCGGCAGCGGGATGGCGGTGCCCGGACAGGGCAGTTACCGGGAGTTCCTGCTGCCCGGCGTCTTCGTGATGACCATGCTCTACGGTCTCGGGGCCACCGCGTCGGGGATCGCCCTGGACGCGAACCGGGGGGTGGTCGACCGGTTCCGCTCGCTGCCGATGGCCCGGTCCGCCCTGCTCACCGGGCGGGCCACGGCCGACCTCACCCGGGCCGTGCTGGAGCTGGCCACCCTGGTGGTCTGCGGCCTGCTGGTGGGCTGGCAGTGGCGCAACGGACTGGGCGACGCCCTGGTGGCGGTCGGTCTGATCCTGCTGCTGCGGCTGGCGCTGACCTGGATCGGCATCCTGCTGGGTCTGCTCGTGCCGAATCCGGACACCGTCGGGGTGATCGTGTTTCCGCTCGCGTTTCCACTCACGGCGCTGTCCAACGTCTTCGTCGCTCCGGACCTGATGCCGGACTGGCTCGGCGCGATCGCGGCGTGGAACCCACTCTCCGCCACCGTGGCGGCGGCCCGGGAGCTGTTCGGCAACCCCGGCATCGGCGGCGATTCGTGGGCAGCGCAGCATCCGCTGCCGCTGGCGGTCGGCTGGCCGGTGCTGCTCATCGCGCTGGCCGCGCCGCTCGCCGTCCGCCGCTACCGGGCGTTGAGCCGCTGACCGTGCGGGTCTCGGCCGGCAGGAAACCCTGACGACCGCGATACCTCAGCGGCATAAATATGCCGCTGAGGTATCGCGGTCGATCGGGCCGCCGCCCTCGGCGGCCACCGCCCGGGGGCCACCGCCGAGGGGCCACCGCCGGAGACCGCAGCCGGGGACCGCCGCCGGAGGCTGACGCCCGCCGATCAGGCCGCGCTGGGCAGCCCGGGGTAGAGCAGCTCCGGTCCGCCGGCGAGGGCCGACTTGACCCGGCGACTGTTCTCGTCGAGGACCAGCTCCAGTGCGCGGGACTCGATGCCGTCGAGGGCCTGGCCGGCCACCCAGGCGGGGTCGACCTTGTTCGACTTGTCGACGTAGTCCGCCATGTCGGTGTCCATGTAGCCGACGTGCAGCGCCGTCACGTCGATGCCGGCCGGGGCGAGTTCCTGCCGGATCACGTTGGTCATCGCCCACGCCGCCGCCTTGGCCGCGCTGTAGGCGCCGTATCCCGGGAAGTGGGCCCAGGAGAGCACCGACAGGATGTTGAGCACCGCTCCGCCGCCGTTGGCGGTGAGCACCGGCGCGAACGCCCGGCTGACCTCCAGCGCGCCGAAGAAGTGCGTCTCCATCTCCAGCCTGATGTTGGCCGCGTCCCCGGTGATCAACGGCGTGTGCGTGCTGACTCCCGCGTTGTTGATGACAAGCGTCACGTCGGGGGCCGCCGCGGCGGCCTTGGCGACCGAGGCCGGGTCGGTGACGTCCAGTTCGAGCGGGATCACCCCCGGCAGGTCCACCGACGAGGGGTTACGGGCGCCGGCGTAGACCTTGGTGGCGCCCCGGCTGAGCAGCTGGGCGGCGATGTGTCGCCCCAGGCCGCGGTTGGCGCCGGTGACCAGGGCGACCGAGTTGCGGATCTCCACGGATGTCTCCTCCGAGCGGATGGTGCTGGGTTGGAAAGCCAAAGCTAGACGACCTGAGTAGGAAACTGCAACCCAGCGGTAGACTGAACGGCATGGCGGTGGCCGGGACCGGGAAATTCGACGAGTACTGCTCGATCGCCCGCGCCTTGCAGGCGGTGGGCGACAAGTGGACGCTGCTCATCCTTCGCGAGGCCGCGCTGGGCGAGGTGACCCGCTTCGCGGACTTCCGCGACCGCCTCGGCATCGCGCCCGACATCCTCACCGGCCGGCTGACCGGCCTGGTCGACCAGGGTGTGCTGGAGAAGCGGCCCTATTCCGAGCCCGGCACCCGGACCCGGCACAGCTACCACCTCACCCCTGCCGGCGAGCAGCTGCGCGTGGTGCTGGCCGCGCTCCAGCAGTGGGGCGACGAAAACCGACCACTGGCCGGCGGGCCGACCATTCTGCGGCGGACGGCCGACGGCGAGCGGCCGGTACGGGTCGCGTTCGTCGACGACACCGGCGCGGTGGTCCCGCCGGAGCAGGTGGTGTTCCCGCCGGCCTACCAGCCGGGATGCTGACCGGTCGACGCCGCTAGCGGGCCTCGGCGAGATCGGACGCGGCGAAGACGATGTCGAGCTGCGCGTCCAGCGCGGCGAGCGCCTGCTCGGCGGTGTAGTGCCCGCCGAGCAGGTAGACGCCCAGGCCCTCCATGAGCGCCAGCAGGCCGGCCGCACGCCCGTCCCGGTCGGGGCCCGGGAGCAGGCCCGCCATGAAGCCCAGCATCTGCTGGGTGTCCGCGCCGATGCCGGCGGCGGCGTCGGGACGTACCGCCGTGTAGGCGAGGAACGCCAGCGCGACCCGCCCGTCGATGCGCGACTCCTCGGTCAACGGCAGCACCGCGGTGATCATCGCCCGCAGCAGCGCCCGCGGCGCCGGCTGCTCCCCCAGCCGGCTGATCGCCTCGGTGACCCGGGCCTGGTTGCGCTCCCGCACGACGGTCATGGCGAAGGCCATCATCTCGTCCTTGGTGCGGAAGTAGTGCTGGACCATGCCCGGTGACACCCCAGCCTCGTTCGCCACGTGGCGCAGGCTGACCGCCTCCATGCCCTGCCGCGCGGCGACCCGCATCAACGCGTCGGCGATGAGCGTGCGCCGCTCGTGGCGGTCGACCTTCTTGGGCATGGCTCCCATGCTGTCATGACGAGGTGGGCGGGTCGTGATCGTCGCGGGGCGGCGTGCCGGGTCACCCCAGGGTCACCGTGCCGGCCGCGGCGTCCACCGTGATGATCTGCCCGGTGCGGATCGCCCGGGTGGCGCCCGGGACGCAGATGACGGCGGGGATGCCGTACTCGCGGGCGACCGTGGGGCCGTGCGCCATCACCGCGCCGGTCTCGGTGACCAGCCCGGCGGCGGTCAGGAAGAGCGGCGTCCAGCCGGGATCGGTGGTGGGTGCGACCAGGATCTCGCCGGGTTCGAGGTGGGCAGTGGCCGGGTCGTGGACCACCCGCGCTCGGCCGGTCGCGACCCCGGCCGCGGCGCCCACGCCGCGCAGCGCCCCGTCGGGGGCGGCCGCAGCCGGCAGGACCGCCTCGAGGTCGGTGCCGTCGGAGAGTACGGCCACCGGCACCGTCCTGCGGCGAAGCTCCCGCTGGTGCACGGCCCGGCGGGCGGCGACGGTGACCCGCTGATCGGCGTGCTGGTGCACGGCCGCCGCCACCTCCTCGAGAGTGAGGAACATGATGTCCGCCGGCTGCGCCAGCAGGCCGCCGTCCGCGAGTTCGGCGCCGATCAGCAGCAACTGCCGGCGCACCTCGCGCAGCCGGTACAGACCGCCGAACTTGCCGGCCTCCCGCAGGCCCGCCAGCGACCGCGCCCGACGCAGCAGGAAGCCGGCAAGGCGACCCCGCACCGGCCGCCGACGGCGGGCCCGCGCGACGACCTGGTCGAGGGTGGCCTCGGCGGTGGACGCCGCCCGGGCGAAGCGCCGGTCGGGCGCCTGCTCGGGGTCGGTGAGCCGCAGATAATTGGCGATCATCGCGAAGACCGGCGCCGGGTCCTCGTCCCACCGTGGGACTCCGAGGTCGACCTCGGCGACCGCGCGGTGGCCGTAGCGGGCCAGGAACGCCGACAGCCCGATGTCGGGCAGCGCCCCCTGCCGGTACCGGTCGGCGAGCTCCGCGGGCGGGGTGCCGAGCAGCAGATCCCGGTGCTCCCTGGCCCGCTCGGCGACCCCCCACAGGGCCAGATCCATCTCGATGGTGACGTTGTGCGGCATGCCACCCAGCACCGTGTTGATCTCGTCTTCGCTGGCCACCCCGCGCAGCAGCCGGACCGGCAGTGTGGCCGCCAGCATGCCGGCGACGATCGGCCAGACGATGTCGTCCGGGCCCGCCGTCGGGTCCTGCTCCTGCACGAACCGCAGCCGGTCGGCGGCGGTGGCGAGCCCGTCCGGGGCGGCCGACCCCGCCTCGAGCCGCTCGATCTCCCGAAACAACCGGGTCCGCGCGGCGTCGGGTCGGGCCAGCGCCCGGGTGACCCCGGCGAGCGCCCGGACGGCGGTGCGCGCGCTCGGAGCGGCGCCGGCCCCGGCGGATCGGCCCACGGGGCGCGCCGCGAAGCGGGGATCGGCGAGCACCTGCTCCATCACCGCCTGGGCGCGCGGACCGAAGTCCACCGCCATGAGGCTGACCAGACGCTTGCGGGTGGCGGGACGGCGGACCAGGTCGGTCAGGTCGCCGTAGAGCCGCCCGCCGATGTCGGTGATCTCGACCTTGAGCCCGAACCCGGCCAACATCCCCGCCACCAGCGACTTCAGGGTGGACATGCCCATCGGGGTGACCGGCTGGAGCATGCCCTGCACGTGACCGAACTCCAGGTAGACGCGGGGCTCGGGGTCGTCGCTGGCCGGTGGGAGGGGGAAGAGGGTGGTGATCGGTCGCGACTGCAGCAGCCACAGCGCGCCCTGCCCGTCGTACGCCCACTCGACGTCCTGCGGGCTGCCGAGCTGGCGCTGGAGTCGCTCGCCGACCTGGCGCAGCTCGCCGAGCTGGGCATTGGTCAGCACCCCACGGTCGGGGCCCGAGGCGACGTCGAGGACGTACCGGTCGACATCGGCGGTGCCGTCGACCACGGTCGTGCCCAGTCCGGCGGCGGCCTCCACCACCATCTCCGTGCGGCGGCCGGTGACCGGGTTGGCGGTGAACAGCACCCCCGCGACCGTCGGCTCGATCATGCGTTGCACCACCACGGCCATCCGTACGCCCCGGTGGTCGATGTCGTGGGCATCGCGGTAGGCGACCGCCCGCGCGGCGTGCAGCGAGTGCCAGCACTTCTCGATCGCGGAGAGGAGTTCGGGCACGCCCTCGACGCCGAGGAAGGTGTCCTGCACTCCGGCGAAGCTGGCGTCGGGCAGGTCCTCGGCGGTGGCGCTGGAGCGCACCGCCACCGGACCGCCACCGAGCTGCCGGTACGCCGCCTCGATCTCGGCCTCCGGCAGGACCCCCGCCTGGTGGACGGTGGTGGTGACGCAGAAACCCTCGGGCACCCGCTCGCCCAGCCGGATCAGCTCCCCCAGCCCGGCCGCCTTGCCGCCGACCAGGTCGATCATCCCGCCGGTCAGCTCGGAGAGTGCGATCACGTGCATGAGGGTGCCCCTTCTTTGCAATACAAGTGCATCGCGAAACACGGTACGCGTTTCACGATGCAAGTGCAATGCGAACCCCCGCGCGCCTGCTCAGTCGGGGCCCCGGGGGTGGGAGCGCGACACGCAGTAGACGTCGCCGGAGTTCGCCTCGTGCGGCAGTGACCGCAGGTACGCCGCCATCCGCGCGGCGGACATCCACTGCCCGGAGGCCAGCGCCATGGTGTCGCCCAGCGCGACGTTGTAGGCGTGCACGCCGAGCGCGGTCAGCCGGCGCAGGCACCGCTGCGCGACCTCGCGCTCGATGGTGGTGAACTCGAAGGAGAGCGCGGGCAGCGGGCGGGTCAGACCGCTGAGCACCGCGTCCTCGAAGCCCTCGACATCGATCTTCACGAAGGCGGGCGCGCCGTGCTCGGCGATCAGGCCGTCGAGGGTGACGGAGTCGACCTCGATCCGCTCGTCCCACCGCTCGTGCGCCCACCCGGCCGCGCCGTCCGCCGCCCGGATGAAGAGCGGCGAGGCCGTCGAGATCGTGGGGTTCGCGGAGTTGACGTTGAACGGGATCCGCCCGGCCTGGCCACCGCAGACCGCCTCGACCACGGTCACTCCGGGATCCCGGGCATAGATCGCCCGCAGGGCCCGGACGCAGGGTGGCTGCGGTTCCACGGCGATCACGCGGGCGCCGAGCCGGCGGAAGCTGCCGACCCGGTCACCCACGTGCGCGCCGACGTCGAACACCAGGTCTCCGGGCCGGACGAAACGCGCGTAGAACGCGTCCATGGCCGCCTCGCGGGCCGGGTCGCCGTAGTAGACCTCCAGCGACCGGCGAAGCGAGACGGTCTCCGGATCCCTCTTCAAGGCCTCGATCGCACCGGTTCGGGGGTCCACTGGCGGAATCTAACCCGGGCCGCGCGCGGGCGGGTTCACTTCCGGCCAGCCCGTCAGGGGGCGATGCCCAGCCGCCGGACGTGGTTGTCGTCGTACTCCTCGAAGCGGAACCGCAGGCCGGCGAAGGGACTGCCGGGGAAGTCGCCGGTGATGGTGGCGGTCACCACCGTGCCCTCCGGGGTGTCCCGCACGTCGGTGATCTCGTACGACACCAGCGGCACCTCACGGCGCCAGACACGGATCTCCTCGATGCCCCGGTACGTCTTCCCCTCGTCCTCGACCACCGCGTCGTCGGCGAAGAGGGCGAAGTAGGCATCCTTGTCGGGTTGGCCGGCCAACTCGAAGTAGCGGCGGATGAGGTCGGGTGCGGTGGTCATGCTGCTGCTCCTTGGCGGTGGTGGGACGGGTCAGACGGTCGGGACGGTGCCGCCGTCGATGACGTGCTCGGCACCGACGATCGCTGAGGCGCGGTCGGAGACGAGGAAGGCGACCAGGTCGGCGACCTCGGCCGGGTAGGCGGGGCGACCGAGCGGGATGCCGCCGAGGCTCGCCATGAGCTGCCCGAGGGCGGCCTCGCGGTCGACGCCCGACGCGGCGGCGAGCCGCTCGATCAGCGCCTCGGCCGCCGTGGTCTGGATGAAGCCGGGTGCCACGCTGTTCACCCGGACGCCCTGCGGTGCGAGTTCGTTGGCGAGCCCCTTGCTGTACGTGCTCAGCGCGGACTTCGCCGCGGCGTACGCCAGGGTCGCCTGGTACAGCGGTTTGCGCCGCTGGATCGAGGAGACGTGCACGATCGCGCCCCGCGCGGCCTGGATCATGGCGGGTACCAGCCGGCGGTCGAGCCGGACGGCGCCGAGCAGGTTCAGGTTCAGCTCTTCGAGCCAGGTCGCCTCGTCCAGCGCGGCGAATCCGCCGCCCGGGGCGTGTGAGCCGCCCACCACGTGCACCAGGATGTCCACGCCGCCGACGGCGGCCAGTCGGTCGGCGACCGTCTCCGCGCCGCCGACGGTGGCCGTGTCGGCGGCGATGAACAGGTCGGGGTGCGGGTAGTCGGTCGGCTGGTTGCGCGCGGTGACCCACACCGTCGCCCCGGCCTCGCGCAGCCGGTCGGCGATCGCCGCCCCGGCCCCCTTGGAGCCGCCGGTCACCAGGGCCCGTCGGCCGGCCAGGGAGTCGCGGTCCGCCAGGGTCTCGGTCATGGTCTCTTCCCCTCGGTGGGCAGCACGAGACGGACGCGCGACGGCGTCGTACAGTTACTGCTGAACTAGAAGTAAGTCGCTTCGACATTAGCACCTACTCGGGAGGGCAACCATGGCAGGCAAGATCCGGCTGGAGGACCGGGAGTGCCCGCTCTCCGCGACGCTCGGCGTGGTGGGCGAGTGGTGGACCCTCCTGATCCTTCACGACGCCTTCGACGGCTACACCCGGTTCGAGCAGTTCCAGGAGAACCTCAAGATCTCCTCCAGCATCCTGACCAGCCGGCTGCGGACGCTCACCGCCAACGGGTTGTTGGAGCGCCGCCGCTACCAGACCCACCCCGACCGCTACGAGTACGTCCTCACCGAGCTGGGCCGCAGCCTGCGCCCGGTGATCGTGACGCTCGCCGCCTGGGGCAACTCCCGGCTCCAGCCCGAGCAGCGCAGCATGATCCTGGTCGACCGGGAGACCGGCACCGAGGTCGAGCCGGTCGTGGTGGACCGGACCACCGGCCGCCGGCTGGATCCGGAGAACTTCGTCTTCGCCGCCGGCCCCGCGGCGAGCGAGATCATGCGCACCCGCTACGCGGGCGTGGTTCCGGAGCAGCCGCCGAACGAGCGTGATTGACCCGCCCGGCTGTAGCGCATCGGCGGTTTACCGGGTAGAAACATGCCGATCCCTTTATTACCGCGTGATACAAGTCGGACGGATCGGAGAGCGCTCTCACAGCGCGCTCCCCCACCCCACGTCACCGCGCCCGGAGCCCGTTCTCCGGCGCGGCGGAGAGGACGAACCGGATGACCCAGTCCCTCGGCGTTCGGCGACTCGGCCGGGCGCTCATCCTCGGCGTCGTGCTGACGACCGCGGTCAGCACGACGGGCACGGCGGCAACCGCCACCCCGCCCCGGCACGGTCCGCCGGACTTCGGACCCAACGTGACCATCTTCGACCCGAGCATGCCGGTCAGCGAGATCCAGGCGACGCTCGACGCGACGCACGCCCGACAGGTCAGCAACGAGATGGGCACCGAGCGGTACGCGTACCTGTTCAAGCCGGGCAGCTACGGCACCCCCGAGCAGCCGCTGCAGATCAAGGTCGGCTACTACACCGAGGTCGCCGGCCTCGGCGCGTCCCCCACCGACGTCCAGATCAACGGCAAGATCGAGGTCTACAACCGCTGCCTCGAGGGCGGCGGCACCGGCAACTGCATCGCGCTGGTCAACTTCTGGCGCACGCTGTCCAACCTCTCGCTCACCGTCAACGCGGCGGGGCAGGACGGCTGCCGGTCCTCGGCGAACTTCTGGGCCGTCTCCCAGGCGGTGTCGATGCGCCGGCTGAACATCAACGGCGGCGGACTCTCCCTGATGGACTACTGCACCGCCGGCCCGCAGTACGCCAGCGGCGGCTTCATCGCCGACTCGCGGCTGCCCGCCACCACCAACGGCTCCCAGCAGCAGTGGCTGACCCGCAACAGCGAGGTCGCCAGCTGGTCCAACGGGGTGTGGAACCAGGTCTTCGCGGGCGTCGTCGGCGCCCCGGACGACGCCGGCTTCCCCGACCCGCCGTACACCACCCTCGACAGCACCCCGCTCAGCCGGGAGAAGCCCTACCTCTTCGTGGACGGCAAGGGCAGGTACAACGTGCGGGTGCCCGCCGCGCAGCGGGACAGCCGGGGCGTCTCCTGGGCCGACGGGATGACGCCGGGCCGCACCATCCCGATCGACGACTTCTTCGTGGCCAGGCCGTCCGACTCGGTACGCGTGATCAACAGCCAGCTCGCCCGCGGCAAGCACCTGCTGTTCACCCCCGGGGTGTACGACATCGCCCACGGCATCGAGGTCAAGCGCCCGAACACGGTGCTCCTCGGCCTGGGCCACACCACCCTCACCGCCGTGAACGGCTCGGTGCCGCTCGATGTCGCCGGCGTGCCCGGGGTGATCGTGGCCGGGTTGACCATCGACGCCGGCCTGCGGGAGTCGCCGGTGCTGCTGCGGGTGGGCCAGAAGCACGGGCGCAACGCCAGCACCCCGTCGAACCCGATCACCCTCTCCGACGTGTACTTCCGGGTCGGTGGGCCGCACATCGGCCGGACCAACATCGCGCTCGAGGTCAACAGCGACCACGTGCTCATCGACCACACGTGGGTCTGGCGCGGCGACCACGGGGTGGAGGGCTTCACCGAGGGCGTCAACGGCGACACCGAGCGCTGGCGCACCAACACCGGTCGCTACGGGGCCGTCATCAACGGCGACCACGTGACGGCGACCGGCCTCTTCGTGGAGCATTTCCAGCGCTACAACACGGTGTGGAACGGCGACGACGGCACGACGATCCTCTACCAGAACGAGCTGCCGTACGACCCGCCGACGCAGGCCGACTGGATGAACGGCGACGTCGAGGGCTGGGCCGGGTACAAGGTCGGCGACCGGGTGCGGAGGCACACGCTCCACGGCGGCGGGGTCTACGTCTTCAACCAGAACAACCCGTCGATCCACACCGAGAACGGCTTCGAGGTCCCGGAGCGGCCAGGTGTGCGGCTGCACCACATCATGACCGTCAACCTGAGCGCCGGCACGATCGACCACGTGGTCAACGGCGTGGGCGAGGCGGCCGACATGAACCGGGTCGGCGCACCGGTCTACCTGGCGGAGTACCCCGTCTCGTAGGAAGTCCCGCCATGCCGACGTGGGCCGGAGCTTTCCGAAGCTCCGGCCCACCTCGTCGCATCCGGCCCGGTCAGGCCCGTTGCAGCACCGGGCTGGGCTCCAGCACCACCTTGAGCCAGCCGGGGCTGCGCAGGTCGAACTCGCGGTAGGCGGCGAGCGCGTCGCTCAACGGCTCGTGCTGCGTCAGCATCCTCGCCGGATCGACCAGACCGGTCTCGACCATGGCCAACAGCCGCGGGATGTAGCGAGGATGGTTGCCGTTCCCGGCCTTGACGGTGAGGTTGCGGCTCAGCACGGTGCCGATGGGAAAGTACGTGTCGGTCACCGGATACACCCCGACGACGCCCAGGGTCCCGGCCTTCGCCAGGCTGTCGATCGCCCAGAAGTGGGCCTGACTCGGCGCGTCGCCGGGCTTCCAGCGTCCGTCCTGCTGGTTGGTCTCGGGGGCGATCCGCCGCAACTCCTCGCGGTGCCGCTCGTCCGCCTGGCGGGCCGAGGCGGCGGCGGGCCCGGACTTGGCACTCTCCGCGTCGACGCCCACCGCGTCGATGGCACAGTCGACGCCGATGCCGAGGGTCAGTTCCATGATCGCCTCAACCGGGTCGACCTCGTTGAAGTTGACCACCTCCGCGCCGAGCGCCCGCGCCCGTTCCAACCGGTCGGCGTGACCGTCGACGGCGATCACCCGGGCGGCGCCGCGCTGGAACGCGGAGAGGACGGCGAACTGTCCGACCGGCCCGCAGCCCCAGACCGCCACCACGTTGCCGTCCGACACGTCGGCGATGACCGCGCCGAAGTAGCCGGTGGGGTAGATGTCCGACAGTGGAATGGCCTGTGCGTCGGAGACCGAATCCGGGAGCCGGAACAGGTTGGTGTGCGCACACGGAACCCGGGCGTACTCCGCCTGGAGGCCGTTGAACGGGCCCTGTTGGTCGGGAGATCCGAAGGAGCCGGTGCCGGACCGGGGGCCGTACGGGTTGATGTCGTCGCACTGCGCGAAGTAGCCGCGACGGCAGTAGGCGCACGAGCCGCAGCCGAGGACGGCGGAGACCAGCACCCGGTCGCCGCGCTTGAGGTTGCGGACGTCAGGACCGATTTCTTCGACCACTCCCACACCCTCGTGCCCGAGGATCCTGCCCGGCTTCATACCGGGCACCGTGCCCCGGATGAAGTGCAGGTCGGTGCCGCAGATCGCCGCGGTGGTGATGCGTACGACGGCGTCGGCCGGTTGCTCGATCCTGGGCTCGGCGACAGTGTCGAGGCGGATGTCACCCGGGCCATGGAACACGACTGCTTTCATCGACAGGTCTCCCCTTCCGAGCACGAGGCGGTCTTCTGGGCGCTGGCCCACCCGGGTTCCCGCTCTGCTCCCGGCGGCTACCCCTGCCGTCGCCCAGCAAACGGCGCAGAGCCGGGGCCGATGTCGGAGAGGTTCACCCGACCGGCTCGAAGACCGCCCGTACGCAACCGTCGAGCCTGTTCTGGAACAGCTGGTAGCCCTGCGGGGCCTGGTCGAGCGGCATGGTGTGCGTCGCGAGATGTTCGGTGACCAGTTCGCCGCGGGCCATCCGCTCCAGCAGCATCGGGATGTAGCGCTGCCCGTGCTGCCGGGCGCCGCGCAGGGTGAGGCCCTTGTTCACCACCTCCGCGAGCGGAAACCTGTCCACCGGTCCGGCGTGACCGCCGAGCAGGAAGACGCTGCCACCCTTGCGGCAGTGGCGGATCGCCTCCCGGGCCGCGACCGGCCGGTCCGGCCCCGGGCGCGGCTGCCGTCTGACCCGGCCGTACCAGGACCGCGGCCCGGTGCTGGGCGCCTGCGTGCCGACCGCCTCGATGCACACGTCGGGGCCGCGCCCGCCGCTGTGTTCCCGCAGCTCACCGCCGACGTCCTGGGTCCGATGGTTGAGCGTCTCCACGTCCAGGTGGGTCCGGGCCATCGCCAGCCGGTCGTCCAGCCGGTCGATCACTATCACCCGTTCGGCGCCGAGCAGCACCGCCGCGCTCGCCGCCAGGTGGCCCACCGCGCCCGCGCCCCAGACCGCGACCACGTCACCCGGTTTGACGCCGCCGAGGTCGGCGCCCATCCAGCCGGTCGGGGCGGAGTCGGAGGCGAAGAGCGCCCGCTCGTCGCTCACCCCGTCCGGGACGTTGAAGGCGCCCTGGTCGGCGTAGGGCACCCGGACGTACTCGGCGTGGCTGCCGGCGAAGCCGCCGAGCGCGGGCGAGGAGCCGTAGCAGCCGCCGGGGGCGAAGCCCGCGGTCGCTTCCGTGTCGGCGTTGTCGCAGAGCGAGTACTCCTCCTGCCGGCAGTGCCAGCACCGGCCGCAGGAGATGAACGAGCAGACCACCACCCGGTCGCCCACCCGGTGCCTGCGCACCCGCGGACCGACCTCGACCACCTCGCCCAGGAACTCGTGGCCGAGGACGTCGCCGCGCCGCGGGAACGGGAGGCGCCCGCCCAGCAGGTGCAGGTCGGATCCGCAGGTGACGCTCTTGAGCACCCGGATGATGGCGTCCTGCTCGTTTCGCAGCTGCGGGTCCGGCACCTGGGTCACGCGAAGCTCGGCGGCGCCCTGCCACACCACGGCCTTCACAGTCGCCCCTCTCGGCAGCCCTGCCGCGTCGGTTCCGCCGTGAAAACCGGCCACCGCGGCTCCCCCGCCGGGTGCCCCCGACCGGCGCCCGCAAACCGCACGTACGCCCATGGCACCGTCACATCCTGATCGGCCGAGCGGGCAGCATTCCGGCAGCGACACCACCCGTCGCCCTCATCGAGATCTTGACCGGCAAAACCGCAGGTCATAGGCTCCGATCAATGTGAGCCATTCCCGAGAAGGGAACCTGCATGGCCCCGTCGAAGCGTCCACTCCGGATGACCCCCGCACGCCGGCTGGCGAGCGCCGCCACGATCGCCCTCCTGGTCGGCATGACACCGCTGCTGGGCGGTGCGCCGGCCGCGGCCCGGCCGTCCTCCCCCGCGTCGTGCAGCACCGACCCCACCGCCCGACTGTCCACCGTGCCCAGCCCGGAGGCCGTGCTCGGCTTCCCGCTCGGCGTCGGGCAGGAGCGGGTGGTGACCAACGACGAGATCCGGACCTACCTGGGCGCCGTTGACAGCGCCTCCAACCGGGTGGTCACCGGCGTACTGGGCAACAGCGTGCTCGGCCAGCCCCTGCCGTACGCGGTCGTGTCGCACGAGCGCAACGTCCGGCCCGCCGCGCTGCGGTCGATCGCCGACGACATCCGGGAGCTGCGCGACCCGCGCCGCACCAGCCGGCGGGAGGCCGCCGGGACCGCAGCCGACCGCCCGGCCATCGTCTGGGTCGCCGGCAACGTGCACGGCGGCGAGAAGAGCGGCGCCGACGCGGCGCTGAAGACGCTGTACGAGCTGGCCGCGGGCCTGTCCTGCCAGGTAGCCCAGCGCAACGAGAACCTGGTCACGATCATCGTGCCCACCCAGAACCCCGACGGCCGGGACGCCAACCGGCGGCAGAACGAGTTCGGCTTCGACCTGAACCGGGACTGGTTCGCCCGCACCCAGCAGGAGACCGACAGCAAGCTGGAGCTCATGCGGCGCTACCCGCCGCAGGTCTTCATCGACGCCCACGAGATGGGCGGGCGGCAGTACTTCTTCCCGCCCAACGCCGACCCGATCCACCACGAGATCGCCGGCGAGGCGGTCGACTGGATCAACCGGATCGGAGAGTCCAACAAGGCGGGCTTCGGCTACAACGGCGCCTGCGACGACGTCGTGACCACCGAGTGCTACTTCAACTACTCGACCTACGACCTCTTCTTCATGGGCTACGGCGACACCGTTCCGGCCGCCGGGTTCGGGGCCGCCGGGATGACCTTCGAGAAGGGCAGCGCGTCGGCGGTCGCCGACCGGGTCCAGCAGCAGTTCCACACCCAGTGGTCCACCCTCGGCTGGGCCGCCGCCAACAAGCACGAGGTGCTGACCGACTACTACCGGATCTGGACGGACGCGCTCGCCCAGGGCCGGGCCGGCGCGCTGGAGCCGAACGAGGTGGTCCAACCCACCAACACCGTCCAGTTCCCGGTGCCGGACATCAAGATCCGGTCGTACTTCCTGCTGCCCGACCGGCAGCTCGCCGACGTACGGCAGCTGGTCGAGCGGCTGCGCCGGATGGACGTCGAGGTCTACGAGGTGACGCGGCCGACCCGGGTGCCGACGGCGCGGGTCTTCGGCGGGCGGAGCGCCACCAACGTCACCGTGCCGAAGGGCGCGTACTGGATCCCGATGGACCAGCCGCAGAAGCACTGGATCCAGGCGATCATGGGCGAGGATCCCTACACCCCGTTCCCGTACTTCTACGACGTCTCGTCCTGGAGCAACCCACTGCTGATGGGCGTGCCGACCATCTACACCGGGGACGACGTGCGGCCGAAGGCCCAGCTGGTACGCGAAATCTCCGGCGGCAGGACCTCCGCCGCCTGGCCCTGGGGCTCGTACGGTTACCGGCTGGACTCGGCCGCGGCGGCCGAGTTCACCTTCCAGCTGCTCGGCCGGGGCGTACCGCTGGTGCGTGACCTGGAGACCAGCGTGGTGCGGCTGGCCGCGACCAGGCTGACCCGTACGGTCGACGATCTCGCCGAGTCGCTCGGGGTGACCCTGACGCCGGGCGGGCCGGCCACCGGCACCCGGCTGGAGCTGCCCGACGTGGGTCTGTTCCAGGGCGCCGGCATCTCCACCACCTCCGGCTCGCACGGCGAGGCCCGGTACGTGCTGGGCGAGCGGTGGGGCCTCGACCTCACCCCGGTGACCACGGCCGACATCAACGACAACACCGCGGCGTTCACCGGGCGCACGGTGCTGCTGGTGCCGGACGGCAGCAACCCGACCGGCGGGCTCACCGCCGCCGGGCAGGCCAACCTGCGCGCCTGGATCGCCCAGGGGCACACCTACCTCGGGTTGCGCAACGAGGGCACCCGGCTGGCCCGGGCCGCCGGGCTCACCTCCACCACCGAGGTGGCGAAGCCCACCGGCTACCAGGTACTCGGCTCGCACCTGCGGGTCGACGTCGACCGGAACAGCCCGGTCGCGGCCGGCCGACCGGCGGAGGACTTCGAGTTCAACAACAGCGACCCCATCCTGAGCAGGAGCACCACCGGCACGAACGTACTCAGCTATCCCACCGGCGACACGTTCTGGGCCAACGGCTACACCGTCGGCGCCGACGCGTTGCGCGGGACGGCGGCCGTGGTCGACGAGCCGACCGGCTCCGGCCGGGCGGTGCTGTTCGCGTTCAACCCGCTCTTCCGGGCCTACAACGAGAACGGGCTGCACCTGGTGGCCAACGCGCTGCTCTACCCGGCGACGGTCGGCGCGAGCGAGCGCAGCGCGCCGCCGACCGCGGCAGGGGTCGATCCGGCCCGCGCCCGGGCCGCGGCCGCACCGGCCGCGGCGGATCTCGGCGGCGAGTGGCGGCCGATCACCATCGAGGTGGCCAGCGCCGACCTGGCCCGCACCCGGTCGGTCGTCGACCGGTTCACCGGCGCGGCCCGCACGTCCGTGGCGGGCGGCTCGGCCTACCTGGTGATTCCGAACCCGGCGGGACTCCAGGTGGACGAGCACCCCTTCCTCGGTGACCTGGTCCGTGCCCTGCGGGACGCCCGGGTTCCGCTGCGGTCCGTGGTGGGCTGACCTGCCCCGGCGGTGGTCCGGCCAACCCGGTCGGGCCACCGCCGATCCGTGTCGTGCAGCTCACGCCTCGGGTGATGGACGCCGTCGCACGCGCGCCGCACTCTTGGAAAGCTGATTCCAAGATGAGGTGATGGTAGCCATGGAGCTGCGCTCAGACGCTGTCGTGTTCTTCGGCGTGACCGGGGATCTGGTCGCCAAGAAGCTGTTCCCGGCGCTCTACGAGCTGACCCGACGCGGTCGGCTGGACCTGCCGGTCATCGGGGTGGCCCGATCGCGCTGGGACGACCAGCAGTTGATCACGGCGGCCCGCAAGTCGGTGGTCGAGGCGAACGACCGCGTCGACGACGAGGCCTTCGACCGGCTCGCCGGGAACCTCACGATGATCTCCGGTGACTACGCCGACCCGGCCACCTACCAGCACCTCGCCGAGGCGCTCAGCACCGCCGAGCGGCCGCTCTTCTACCTGGCCATCCCGCCGACCGTCTTCGGCGCGGTGGTCGACGGCCTGGCCGCCGTCGGGCTGGCCGCGCGCGGCCGGGTGGTCGTCGAGAAGCCGTTCGGCCACGACCTGGCGTCGTCGTACGAGCTGAACGACGCCCTGCGGGCGGCCTTCGCGCCGGAGCGGATCTTCCGGATCGACCACTACCTCGGCAAGGAGTCCGTGGAGGGTCTGCGGGTCTTCCGCTTCGCCAACCGGCTCTTCGAGCCGCTCTGGAACGCCGAACACATCGACAACGTCCAGATCACCCTCGCCGAGGGCTTCGGCACCGAGGGCCGCGCCGGGTTCTACGACCGGATGGGCGCCACCCGGGACGTGCTGCAGAACCACATGCTCCAGGTCGTCGCCCTGCTCGCGATGGAGCCCCCGACCGGGGCCGGCGACGACGCCTTCCGCGAGGAGGAGGTCCGGGTGCTGCGCCAGGTCGAGCCGCTGTCGCCGGACTCCACCGTCCGGGGGCAGTACGCCGGCTACACCGACGAGCCCGGGGTGGCGCCGGATTCCCGCACCGAGACGTTCGTGGCCACCCGGTTGCGGGTGAACTCGCCCCGCTGGGCCGGGGTGCCGTTCTACCTGCGCACCGGCAAGCTGATGCCGGGCACCGCCACGGAGGTGGTGGTGGAGTTCAAGGCGCCGCAGCGCGACCTCGTCCCGGCCGCCGACGGGGCCGGCACCCAGCCGAACCTGTTGCGCTTCCGGCTGGGCCGCAACGACGGGATCACCCTGTCGATCCAGGCCAAGGATCCCGGCGCCGAGGTGTCGTCCCGACCGGTTGAGCTGCCGGTCGACTTCGACGCGGCGCTCGGCCATCGCCGCGAGGCCTACGAGCGGCTGCTCGACGACGCCCTGGACGGGCGGCACCTGCGCTTCGCCCGCGAGGACGCCATTGAGCAGGAGTGGCGGATCGTCGAGCCGGTCCTGGACCTGACCGAGCCGGTGGCGTCGTACCCCAAGGGCAGCTGGGGCCCGGCCGACGCGGAGGCGATGGCCGGCGGATGGCACCCGCCGACCCTGCGCTGAGGCCGCGGGTCGGTGGGGTGGGCGGGTCCGCAGCGCCGCGGGCCCGCCCGCCCGACCCACCCGCGGCGGGCCGCGCGCAGGTCGACGCCGCGCCCGGGAAGCCGCCCGCGCACCGGCGCTACGCTGGGACGATGACCGACGCCGAAGCCCCCGCGGGTTCGGCGACGGCCGCGCCCCGGCTCACGGCCGCAGGCCGCCGAACCCGCGACCGGATCGTCGCGACCGCGGCGGAGCTGATGTTCGCCAAGGGGGTGGCGGGCACCAGCATCCCCGACGTGCAGCAGGCGGCCCGGGTCAGCGCCTCGCAGATCTACCACTACTTCGGCGACAAGAACGAGCTGGTGCGCGCCGTCATCCGCCACCAGATCGAGCGGACCATCAAGGGCCAGCAGCCACTGCTCGACCGGCTGGACAGCATCGAGGCGCTGCGGGCGTGGTGCGCCGCCACGGTCGAGGTGCAGCGGCAGCGCGACTGCGCGGGCGGCTGCGAAGTGGGCTCGCTGGCGAGCGAACTGGTCGAGACCTGCGAGACGATCCGCGCCGACCTCGCCGCGGCCTTCGACCGGTGGGAAGCGCCGATCCGCGAGGGGCTGCACCGGATGCGCCAGCGCGGCGCGCTCGTCGCGCACGCCGACCCCGACCAGTTGGCCACGGCGCTGCTCGCGGCGGTCCAGGGCGGTCTGCTGCTCACCCAGGTCCGACGCTCCCCGACACCGTTGCAGGCAGCGACCGACGCGGCGATCGGCTACATCGAGACCTTCACCGCCTGACGAGCGACACCACCGTTGTCCGGTATGGACGGTGTGCCCCGCACCGGCCTCCGTGATCGGCGTACGGATGCGTCGGCCGCGATCGGACGGGGCTGTCCGACCAGCCGCCGCCCGGGTACCGTCCGGATGATCGCGGTCGATGGCGGACGCGGTGACCGGTGCGGGGCGCCCCGACGGGCGGCCGGCGACAGGCCCGGCGTCCGGCGGACGGAGGGGCGCATGCGAAAGATCAGAGCTGGGCTGTGTGTGGCGGCGATGCTCGCCGTCGGAATGGTGGCCGCGCCACCGGCGTCGGCGGCCGACGTGGGCAGCGCCACCGTGGTGCCGATCCAGGTCACCGGGGATCCGGCCAAGCGGTTCAACCTGGTGCTGCTGGGCGACGGCTACACCGAGGCGGATCTGCCGACGTTCCGGTCGCACGTGGACAAGCACCTCAACACGCTGTGGACGATCGAGCCGTTCAAGTCCTACCGGAGCTACTTCAACGTCTACGCCGTGGAGATCGCCTCGGCGGAGTCCGGCGTGGACTGCGACCCGGGGCTGACCGATCCGCAGCGGGACACCGTGCTGGACATGGGCTTCTGGGGCGGCTGCAACCCCAACAGCGTGCAGCGCCTGCTGTCGGTCGACGGCGCTGCTGCGAACACCTACGCCAACCTGGCGACCGGCACCAACCCGGGCAACCGGCAGCTCATCGCGCTGGCCAACAGCAACACCTACGGCGGCGCGGGCGGCACCAACGCCACCGCCTCCGGGGGCAATGCGCTCTCCGCGCTGATCAGCCCGCACGAGATCGGGCACTCGCTCGGCGGCCTGCAGGACGAGTACGACTACTACGCCCGTGGCGTCGCCGGCGACACGTACACCGGGGGCGAGCCCTCCTCCGTGCACCACACCGTGCTCACCGAGCAGCAGATGCGTGACACCCAGGCCAAGTGGTGGCGCTGGCTGGGCGAGCCGAGCGAGTCCGGCGGCACGATCGGCCGCTACGAGGGCGGCATGTACCTGCAGCGGGGCGTGTGGCGACCGAGCCAGCACTCGATGATGAAGTCGCTGGGCTTCTACTTCGACCAGGTGGCGCGGGAGCGGATGACCCAACGCATCGCCGCCCGGGTCGGCATCCTGCAGGACGCCACACCGACCGACCGGCCGATCGGCGCCGACCGGGTCGTCTGGGTGGAGACCCTGCACCCGGTGAGCCACGAGCTGAGCGTCACCTGGTCCGTCGACGGCGCCGCCGTACCGGGCACCGGTAACGCCCGCAGCCTCGACCTGCGCGCGCTGCGCCTCGCCGCCGGGACGCACACCGTCAGCGCGACGGTGACCGACCCGACCCCGTTCGTGCGCGACCCGGCGATCCGGGACTCGCCCGCGCTGACCCAGCGCCGGACGTGGACCGTCGACACCGCGCTGAGCACCTCGCCGGCCGCCGGCGCGTTGGCGATCACCGCGGCCACCGCGACCGACCGCCCGGTCGGCGCCCGGGACACGGTGTACGTGCAGGCGAACCACCCCACCGACCGGGTGCCGGCGGTGCGCTGGACCCTCGACGACCGGCCGGTGGCCAACCCGGGCCACGACGGTGACCTGGAGCTGGCCGCGCTGGATCTGGCAAGTGGCACCCACCAGCTCACGGCGACGGTGCGCGACCTGGTGACGCACGAGTCGCTGACCCGCAGCTGGACGGTCGACGCGACCCGGCCGCAGGTCGACTACGACCTCTCCGCGCCGCTGCTCACCACGACCCGGCCCGGCAAGCCCACCGAGTACCTGTACAACGGCCCGTTCGGCATGAAGCTGACCGGCACGGACGACGGCCAGGGCCAGGTCACCCCGGAGTTCCGCCTGGACCGCGACGGGTGGCACAACTACTACGGCTGGCCCACCGACGCGCAAGCGCCCTTCCTGTTCACGGCCACCGGCACCGACGTCGACGGCCTGGTCTACGGCAACCTCGGCTCGGGGGGCCTGTCGGTGTCGCCGTTCGCCACGCGCACCCCCGGCTACGGCCGGCACACCATCGAGTACCGGGGCATCGACGCCGTCGGCAACATCGGCGCGGCGAAGGAATTCGTGGCCACGCTGATCCCGTCGCCACCGGCGTGCACCGACGTGATCTCCGGCCGGCACTCGGGTGCGCTGGTGGTCACCTCCGGGGTCACCTGCCTGCGCGGGGCGACCGTCTCCGGCGCGGTGGTCGTCCGGCCCGGTGCCGCACTGGTCGCCGAGCGGTCCTCGATCTCGGGCAGCCTGGCGGCGACCGGGGCGGACGCCGTCGAGCTGTTGAACACCACCGTGCGCGGCGCGGTCACGGTGACCGGCACCACCGACCACGTCACGGTGGTGGGGACCGAGGTGACCGGGGCGATGCTGCTCTCCGGCAACGTCACCGGCACGACCGCACCCATCGTCGCCGGCAACGAGGTCACCACGCTGCACTGTTCCGGCAACAGCCCCGCGCCGGTCGACCTCGGCGCGCCGAACACCGTCTCCGGCGCGGCGTCCGGCCAGTGCCGCGCGGGGTGACGCCCGGCTGACCGGTCACGTCCCGGCCCCGTCACCTGCGCAGCTCGGTGGCGGGGCCGGGAACGTGATCGGGATCGCTCACGGCCCGGCTACAGCGCCGGGTTGGTCTCCGGCGCACGCCGGTAGGTCAGTCTGTCGTAGACGGCGACCGCGACCAGGATCAGCGCCGCGGTGACCACCGCGGCGAGCGGTCGCATGAGCACCATGGGTGGCGCCGCCAGGCCCAACGCCAGCACACCGACGAAGAGTACGTACGAACGCCGCCTGCCGTTACTCGGCGGCGCAAGGAAGGCTCGCCCGATCAGGAACAGCGCCGGACCGCCGAAGATGATGACCACCAACGCCCAGTCGATCGGCGGGTCCGGGTCCTCGACGACCTGCCCGAAGCCGACCGCGGTGCAGATGATGCCGCCGACGATGAGCAGCAGGCTCAGGCTCGCCCACTGGGACAGTTGCAGCTCCTCGCCGGCCGAGCTGCCGGAGTTGGCGGGCGCCGCCCGGATCTGCCCGCTGTGGTAGAAGTAGATCCGCCAGTACGCGACCACGGCCAGGAACGCGGCGACCAGGATGGCGGTCCGCTCGATCGAGAGGCCCGGGAAGCTCACGGCGAAGCCGGTTTCCACCATCACCTCCGCCAGAGCGATCATGAAGAACTGGTTGTATCGCTCGGCAAGGTGCGGAAAGGCGATCCTGACGCCGCCGCGCCGGATCGCCCTGATCGGGGTGGGCCAGTTGGTGGCGGCGCCGAGCACCTCGATGGCGAGGGCGACGGTCCAGAACACGCCGCGGCCGGTGCCGCCGCTGATCGCGCCGCCCACCCACAACACCCCGGTCGCCAGGTGCCAGCACAGCACTCGGGCCGGCCCCGGCCACATCGGATGACCACGCAGGGCGAGCGTCAGGTAGAGCGGTCGACCGATCTGGATGACCACGTACGTGCAGGCGAAGACCACGCCTCGCTCGCCGAACGCCTGCGGTAACGAGACCGCCAGTATCAACGTGCCGAACATCGTGGCCAGCAGCACCACCTGAAGGTCGGTGCGGCGGGGGTCGAACGTGCTCGCCATCAGCGCGTTGAGGGACCAGATCATCCACATCGCGGTGAAGAACAGCAGCGTCTGGCCGGCCTCCGAGAGCAGCGTGTGCCGGACGATGGTCAGGTCGTCGGCGACCCGTCCGGCGAGGCGGGCGAGGGCGAAGACATAGACGATGTCGAAGAGCAGCTCCAGGACGGTGGCCTCGCGAGGGCTCGTGCTGTCCCCCAGGCCCCGGATCCCGGCTCGGGTCAGCATGTCCGTCTTGGTCCGATTCGCGCCCCCATTGCGGTCAGTTCTACCACGGACGTTCAGGTTTTCGGGCCGACACGGGCCGGGCTCCAGCCCCACCCGACGGTGAGCGGCGCCGGCCCGAGCGAGTTGCCAGACCGCCGTACAGCTATCCATACTTGTGAATGTTCCTGAGCCGGACATGATCGGGCTCCCGGGCAGCCCCGATCGCACCCCTGCCTGCATCGGCCTTCCGGAGGAACCCCATGAGAGTTCGGCTCAGATTGCTCGGCGCCGCCCTGACGGCCGCCGCGCTCACCCTGCTGGCCGCGGTGACCGCCACCGCCCCGGCGTCGGCGGCGTCGCTGACGGAGGTGACCGGCTTCGGCACCAACCCCAGCAACCTGCGGATGTACCTCTACGTGCCGGACCGGGTCGCACCGCGGCCGGGGCTGCTGGTCGCCGTCCACTACTGCACCGGCAGCGGGCCGGCGTTCCACTCCGGCACCCAGTTCGCGTCCCTGGCCGACCGCTACGGCTATCTGGTGATCTATCCGTCGGTGACCCGCAGCAGCCAGTGCTTCGACGTCTCGTCCCCACAGGCGCTGCGCCGGGACGGCGGTAGCGACCCGGTGGGGATCATGTCGATGGTCAACCACGTCCGGCAGCGGTACGACGTCGACCCGGCCCGGATCTTCGCCACCGGCGTGTCGTCCGGGGCGATGATGACCAACGTCCTGCTCGGGCTCTATCCCGACGTGTTCAGCGCCGGCGCCGCCTTCGCCGGCGTGCCGTTCGGCTGCTTCGCCACCACGAACGGCTCGGAGTGGAACAGCGAGTGCGCCAACGGCCAGGTCGTGAGGACCCCGCAGGCCTGGGGCGACCTGGTGCGCAACGCGTACCCCGGATACACCGGCGAGCGGCCACGGATGCAGCTCTGGCACGGCACGAACGACGAGACACTGCGCTATCCGAACTTCACCGAGGAAATCAAGCAGTGGACCAACCTGCACGGTCTCGGCCAGACGCCGACGTACACCGACACCCCGCAGTCCGGCTACACCCGAACCCGCTACGGCGGCAGCGGTGGCACGGCGCCGGTCGAGGCGATCAGCATGCAGGGCGTCTCGCACAACCTGCCGGTCGACGCCGCCCAGGCGATCCGCTTCTTCGGCCTGGACACGTCCACCCCGCCGCCCACCACACCGCCGCCGACCACTCCCCCGCCGGGCGGCGCCGCCTGCCGGGTGGCGTACGCGGTGAACGCCTGGAACAGCGGACTGACCGCGTCGGTGACCATCACCAACATCGGCGCCACGACGGTCAACGGCTGGAGCCTCGCCTTCACCCTGCCCGGCGGCCAGGGCATCACCAGCGGCTGGAACGCCTCCTACGCTCCGGCCAGCGGCGCGGTGACCGCCCGCAACGTCTCCTACAACAGGACCATCGCGCCCCTCGCGTCGGTGAACATCGGCTTCCAGGCCACCCACACCGGCGACACCGGGCGGCCGACGTCCTTCACCTTGAACGGCGCTGGCTGCGCGGTCACCTGACCGGTCGGCGCGCGGCGGCGGGTCGGCCGGACGTTCCGGCGCCCGCCGCCGCGCGCGGGCGGGCGGCCAGCGTGGCAGCGCGGCGCTCAGCCGGCCAGGGCCGCCGGCACCGGCACTCCGAGGTGGGTGAGGAGCGCCGCGACCTCGTGGCCGAGCTCGACGCCCACCGCGGCGACGTCGTCGTTGCCGAACGAGGCGAACGCGCGGCTCGGCTGCTCGATGTGGAAGCGCGTGCCGCCACCGTCGTCGTCGCTGGTGATGGCGGTGCGCAGCGGGGCGTAGAGCATGACCGCGGGGTCGTGGCGGAACATCCGCTCGGCGGTGGTGTGGTTGCCCATCAGGTATTCGACGCAGTGCCCCGGGTCACCGGCGAGCCGCATCATCGGCTGCAGATCTCCGGTGCTCCAGTAGATCAGGAAACGGTACGGCGCCCGCTCACGCATCAGGTCGAGCACCTCCGGCCAGGGCGCCTTGCGGACCACCAGCGCGTTGAACGCCTCGGCGTCGTACGGCGGCACGGCCGCCTCGTACTGCCGGCGGAACTCGGCGAAGGAACGGTCGACCGGGATGTCGAACCGCAGCGCCTGGTAGTGGTGCTCGCTCGCCACCCCCGCTGGCATCATCCCGAACCTCCGGCTTGTTCACGCCTTATGCGTACCTTATACAGATTTTGAATTCGAGTCGCGGGGAGCCGTGCCCCTGCCCCCGCCGGGTGGACCGCAAACCGCGAAGGCGGCACCCGAACCGGGTGCCGCCTTCGGTCGGTCCGCGCTACGCGATGCGGCGGATCGCCCGGACCGCGACGTAGACCAGCACCAGCGCCAGGAGCACGAAGATCCCGGTCTCGATGCCCTGGAACAGCCAGAAGCGCCCCGCCGGCTGGTACAGCTGCCAGTTGTAGGCGCCGGGCTCGAGGCCGAGCTCGGCTCCGCAGCCTCGGCCGGTCGGCCCCAGGGCGCCCGGCGGGCACTGCAGTCGGGTGTCGCTCACCACCATCTGTCCGTCGGGGTTGCGGACGCCGCTGGAGAGGATCCAGTTGCCGCGGCCGCCAATCGGTTCGCCGTTTCCCGTCACCGGAAAGGTCAGGGTGCTGGCGGGCTGGTAGTGCGGTCGCGCCAGCACGGCCACCGCCGCCCGTACGCCCGCGTAGCCGACCAGGGTGATGGCCATGGCGGGCAGCATCCGGCGCCAGAGGGTGCCGGCGAAGATGCCGAGCGCCACCGCGAAGAGGGTGTAGCCGATCGGGACGATGCCCTGCAGGTCGAAGACGATGTAGCCGAGCCGGCCCTCGTGAGCGGCCTGGGTCAGCGGGTCGACCCACCATGACATGCCCAGCCCGTAGCCGACCGCGGCGGTCAGCACGACCGCGCCGGCCAGGCCGAGCTTCACCAGGACCCACCGCCGCCGGCTGATCCCCTGGGTCCAGACGAAGCGGTGCGTGCCCTGCTCCACCTCGCGGGCGACCAGCGGCGCGCCCCAGAAGAGGCCGACCAGCATCGGCAGCATGACGAGCAGCACGGCCACCAGGTTCAGGGCACCGTACCGGTTGGTGAACCGGCGGTACCCCGCCTCGCAGGCTTCCACCGTCGCCGGTGCCACGTCGGCCCGGGCCAGGTCGCGCACACAGGCGGGCAGCCCGAGCTCGGCGAAGGTGCTCCGCATCGCCACCCCGATCGGGATCATCACGGCGGCGAGCAGCGCGAACCCGAGGAGGGTGAACAGCAGTTGCTTACGGTGCTGCCGCCAGGCCAGCCAGATCATGCCGGTACCCCCCACTCGGTGTGGCTCGCCGTGGTGTCGCCGTCGGCCAGATAGGCCAGGATGAGGTCCTCCAGGCTGACCTCGCGGACCGTCCACGACGGATCGGTGATCGGCCCGTCGGTGCGGACGAGCAGCGTGGACTGCCGGTCGGTGTGGCTGGCCCGGACCACCGCCGCGACCCCGCCGAGCGGGCCGCCGTCGTGCCGGGGGCCGATGAGTTGCCGATGGTCGGCGACGATCTCGTCGACCGTGCCGACGAGCTGCACCCGGGCGGCGTTCAGCACGATCAGGTAGTCGCAGACCCGTTCCAGGTCGGCCAGCAGGTGCGAGGAGAGCAGGACCGTGGTGCCGGCGTCGGCGACACTGCCCATCAGCGACTGGAGGAACTCCCGCCGAGCCAGCGGGTCCAGGCTGGCCACCGGCTCGTCGAGCAGCAGCAGCCGGGGCCGCTTGGCCAGCGCGAGGGCGAGGGCCACCTGCGCGCGTTGGCCGCCGGAGAGTTTGCCGACCGGCTTGTCGGGCGGGATGCCCAGCTGGGCCAGCCGGTTACGGGCCAGCGCTCCGTCCCACCGCCGGTTCAGCTTCTCACCCGCGACGACCAGCTCCGCGGCGGTGAAGTCCCGGAACAGCGGGGTGTCCTGGGCGACGAACCCGATGTCGGCAAGAATCTTCGTGTTGTTGTAGGGCGAGTCGCCGAACACCCGGACCGCCCCCGCGTCGGCCCGGAGCAGGCCGACCGCCAGGTGCAGCAGCGTGCTCTTGCCGGCGCCGTTCGGGCCGACGAGGGCGGCGATCCGCCCGGCTGGCAGACGTAGCGAACAGTCTCGCAACGCCCAGGTCTTTCCGTACCGTTTGCCGAGTTGGTCGGCCTCCAGGACCACGTCCATCTCTGTCCTCTCATTCCGCTCGCGCGGACTCCTTCTGCGGTGTGTCGTCGGCGAGTGCGGCCCGCATGGTGGTCTCCACCAGGGCGATGACGTCCTCCGGCGTGAGCCCGGCCGCCCGCGCGCGGTGCAGCCAGGTCTCCAGGTCGGCGCGCAGCTCGGCCTGGTTGGGCAGCGACGCGCCGGCCAGGGTGCGCTCGACGAACGTCCCGACCCCGGGTCGGCCGGCCACCAGGCCCTCGATCTCCAGTTCCCGGTACGCCTTGAGCACCGTGTTCGGGTTGATCGCCAGCGACTGCGCGACCTCGCGAACCTTCGGCAGCTGGTCGCCCGGCACCAACAGGCCGACCCGCAGCGCCTGTTTCACCTGCTGCACCAGCTGCATGTAGGTGTTCACCTTGGACCGACTGTCCAGCACAAACTCGATCACTCGAGATGATCCTCTCTATTGTCCTACGGCAGTAGGACAAGTCAGAGCATCGTCTCGAGGAGAGTCGCTGTCAAGGGTCTTGACGGCGCGTCCCGCCGCGTGTCGACCAGCAAACCTCGCGCCGCGACGCCGACATCGCGGTCGCCGGTCAGGACCGAATTTCGTTGATCTTGTCGCGGGCGACCGAGGCGAGGGTGCTGAGCCGGTGCCCCTGCCCGCGGAGGAAGGCCTCGGTGAAGTACTTCGCCTGCTCGTACCGGATCTTGCCGGGCATCGGCGGCTCGTTCGGGTTGACGTCGCAGTCCACCAGCGCCGGCCCGGGGTGCGCGAGGGCGTCCCGAATCGCGTCGGGCAGGGCTTTCGGGTCGGTGACCTTGACGCCGTACGCGCCGCAGGCCCGGGCCCAGGCCGCGAAGTCCCCCTCCGGCTGCCGGTGCCGCACGGCGTACTCGGGGTAGCCGAGGATGATCTGCTCCCAGAGGATCTCGCCGTAGGCGTTGTTGTTGTTGATGACCACCTTGATCGGCAGCTCGTGCCGCACGGCGGTGAGGAACTCGGCCATCAGCATGGCGAACCCACCGTCCCCGACGAACGCGATGACCTGCCGGCGGGGGTACGCGTGCTGCATCGCGATCGCGTACGGCAGGCCGGGGGCCATGCTGGCCAGATTGCCGGAGAGGTAGTACTCCCGCCCGCCCCTGATCGTCCAGTGCCGTGCCGACCAGGTGGTGATGGTGCCGGAGTCGCTGGTCAGGATGGCGTCGTCGGTCGCCGCCTCGTCCACGCAGGCCATCAGGTACTGCGGGGCGATCGGGTGCCGCCGCGAATCCTGCAGGCTGGCCATGTCGCCGCGCCACGCCTGCGTCTTGCGTCGGTACTTCTCCAGGAACGACCGGTCGGGCTGGTGCTGGACCAGGGGCAGCAGGTGCCGCAGCGCCAGCCGGGCGTCCGCGCAGACCCCCGCGGTCACCGGCAGCCGCATGCCGATCAGGCCCGGGTCGACGTCGATCTGCACCACCCGAGCCTGGTCAGGCTTGGGCAGGTACTGGGCGTACGGATAGGAGGTGCCCACCATGAGCAGCGTGTCGCACTCCTCCATCAGCTCCTCGCTGGGTCGGGTGCCGAGCAGGCCGAGACCGCCGGTGGTGAGCGGATGGTCGTCGGGCACCACCATCTTTCCCGGCAGCGTCTTGACGATCGGGCTGCCCAGGGCGTCGGCCACGGCGAGCACCTCCTCCCGCGCGCCGCGAGCCCCCACCCCGACCAGCATCGCGATCTTGCTGCCCTGCCGGAGCACCTCGGCCGCGCGGGCGATCTCCGCCGGGTCCGGCGAGAGCCGAGGGTACGCGATGCCGGCCGCGCTCATCGGCGGCTTACCCGGGCCGACGTTCCGGTAGGGATCGGCGGAGGCCGGGGCCACCTGGAGGTCGTTGGGGAAGGTCAGGTGCGCGACGGTCCGCTTGCTGAGGGCGTCGCGGATGGCCAGGTCGACCACGCCCGGCACCTGCTGCGGGTTGGTGACGATCAGGTTGTACGACGCCACGTCCTGGAAGAGCAGCTGGGTGTGCACCTCCTGCTGGTAGTGCGTGCCGAGCACGGACGTCTCCTGCATGCCGGTGATCGCGAGCACCGGCACGTGGTCGAGCTTGGCGTCGTACAGGCCGTTGAGCAGGTGGATGGCTCCCGGCCCGGAGGTGGCGCAGCAGACGCCGAGCCGGCCGGTCGCCTTGGCGTAACCGGTGGCCATGAAGGCCGCCGCCTCCTCGTGGTGCACCAGGATGAACCGGAGCTTCTCCCGCTGCCGGCGAAAGCCCTCCATCAGGCCGTTGATGCCGTCGCCCGGCAGCCCGAAGATGGTGTCGACCCCCCAATCCACGAGCCGGCGGGCCAGGCTCTCGCCAACGATCTCCTGCACGTCGTTCCTCCTGGTGGTGGGCTGCCCGGGCGACGGCGGCTACCCGTCGTCGCCGTGGGCAAACCTCACGAGGACGCAAGAACGGGACGGCGCCGCCCAGCCGGGTCGGCGGGCCGCAGTCGGTAGCGATTCGGCCCGCGACCCGCGCCGGCGCTGGGAGACTCATCCGGTGGGTCGCTACCGGTGGCGGGGGACGTTGGGGCCGGCCGTGCCCATCGCCCCGGGCACCCGCGCCGACAAGTTCGAGCTCTTCTTCGACCTGGTCTTCGTGGTCTCGTTCTTCATCATCACCCGGGCCACCGCGGCGAACGTCACCCCCCGGGAGCTGCTGCACGCGCTGCTGGTGCTCGCCGTGCTCTGGTGGTGCTGGGTGGTGCACAGCGTCGTCGCCAGCCGGGTCCGGCTCGGTGAGGGCTTCGTCCCGGTGGCGATGGTCCTCGGCATGGCGGCGCTCTTCACCTTCGCGCTGGCCCTGCCCCAGGCGTTCGAGGACCCGCAGCACGGCGGCGCAGGGCCCATGCTGGTCGCGGTCAGCTACGTGGCGATCCGCCTCGTCCATCTGCTGCTCTACCTGCACGCGGTACGGGGGAAGGCGAACTCGCGCCGCAAGATGCTCCAGTTCCTGCCGGAGATGGCGGTCACCACGGTGCTGTTGATCGTCGCCGCAGTGCTTCCGCAGCACCTCGAAGATCCGGGGCTGGCGGTGCTGGTCCGCGACGGGCTGTGGGTCGCGGTCGTCATCATCCAGTACGGCAGCGGGCTCCTCGCCGGCACCTGGGGCTGGGAGCTCCCCTCCGCCGAGCACTGGACGGAGCGCTACGACCTGATCCTGATCATCGCGCTGGGCGAGTCGGTCATCTCCGTCGGCGTCGGCGGCAACCTGCTCGGCAAGCCGGTCACCTGGCAGGCGATCCCGGCGGCCATGCTCGGGATCATCTTCACCGCGGCCCTGTGGTGGGCGCACTTCGACTTCGTCGGGCCGGCCGCCCGGATCGCGCTGCACGCGGCCAAGAACGGCCCCCGGGTGGCGATGGCCCGGGACGCCTACGCATACCTCTACCTACCGATGATCGCCGGCGTGATCCTGTTCGCCATCGGCGCCGAGGAAGTCATCCGCGTCATCACCGACCCGGCCGGCGGGGTGGGCGAGCCGGCCCACGGTCCCGCCGTACCGATGCTCTTCGGTGGGGTGATGCTCTATCTCGCGGCCGACCTGGCGTTCCAGCTACGCACCCTGCACACGGTCCCGTGGACCCGGATCGGGGTGCTGGTCGTCCTGGCCGTCGCGCTGCCGATCGGCGGTGAGCTGCCCGCGCTCGCCGCCCTCGCCCTGCTCACCGCCATCTGCGTGGCGCTGGTGACGATCGAGGCGGTGGTCTTCGCGGACTCCCGGCGCGCCCTGCGTGCGGTCATCCTCGAGGAGAAGACCGCGCACGAGGCGCACGAGGTCGCCTGGCGCGCCCGCTGGCACGAGGGCGAGCCACCCACCGCCATGGACTGAGCACCGACGGTCCGGCCGCGGTCCCGCCTGCGCCACCCGAGTGAGCAGGCACCGCCGCCGCGGGCCGGCGGTCACCCGCCCCGAAACCGCCGGGGCCGCCGCCGTCCGACGACGGCGGCGGCCCCGGTTGGTGCCTGGGAGGTCAGCGGCGGGTGGCCACGCCCTCGGGCGTCCCGTCGACGGGGACCTGGTCGAGCGCGGGCGCCCCGTCGACCGCGTCGGCCGCGACGGCCGCCGAGCGGGCCGCGTCGGGCAGGTCGAGGCTGGTCCGCAGGGTCACCGGCTTGAGCAGGAGACCGGCGATGACGCCCACGACGGCGATGGCGGCGGAGATCAGGAAGATGTGTCCGGTCGCGTCGCCGTACGCGGCGCGGACGATGTGCTGCACCGCCTCGGGCAGGGCGTTGAGGTTGAGGCTGCTGGTCTCGCCCGAGCCGCCCCCGGCCGGGATCCCGGACGCCGCGAGGTCGTGGGTGATGCGGTCGGTGACCCGGCGGGCCAGGACGGCGCCGAGCACCGAGACGCCGATCGTGCCGCCGAGCGAGCGGAAGAACGCGACGGTGGAGCTGGCCGCGCCGATGTCCTTGAGCGACACGGTGTTCTGCACGGCGAGGACGAGGTTCTGCATGGTCATGCCGACGCCGGTGCCGACGATGAACATGGCCGCGCCGACCAGGTAGAGCGAGGTCTCGTGGTCGATCGTGCCGAGCAGCGCGAAGCCGACGACCAGCAGGATCGAGCCGACGACGATGTACGGCTTGATCCGCCCGCTCTTGGTGATCAGCCGACCGGCGACGATCGAGGAGAGCAGGACGCCGGCCATCATCGGGATGGTGAGCAGGCCGGCCTCGGTCGGGCTGTAGCCGCGGCCGATCTGGAAGTACTGGCCGAGGAAGACCGCGCCGCCGAACATGGCCATGCCGACCGCGAGGCTGCCGAGGATGGCCAGCGCGGTGGTGTGCTGACGGACGATGGACAGCGGGACGACCGGCTCGGCCGCCCGGGACTCGACCCAGACCGCCAGCGCGAGCAGGACGAGTGAGCCGCCGACCATGGCCGCGCTCTCCCAGGAGACCCAGGCGAACGAGCTGTCCACGAACGAGATCCAGATGAGCAGCACGCTGACGCCGGCGGCGATGAGCGTCGCGCCCAGGTAGTCGATCTTGACGTTCTCCCGGCGCACGGTGGGCAGGCGCAGGGTGGCCTGCAACAGGACCAGCGCGACGAGGGCGACGGGCACGCCGACGAAGAAGCACCAACGCCAACCGAGCCAGGACGTGTCGACGATGAGGCCGCCCAGCAGCGGGCCGCCGACCGTCGCGACGGCCATCACGCCGCCGAGGTAGCCGTTGTACCGGCCGCGCTCGCGCGGCGGGATCATCGCGGCGATCGCCACCTGGACGAGGGCCTGCAGCCCGCCGACGCCGATGCCCTGGAAAGCGCGGGCGGCGATGAGCTGGCCGGCGCTCTGCGAGAAGCCGGCGACGACCGAGCCCAGCAGGAAGACGACGATGGCGATCTGCACCAGGGACTTCTTGTTGAACAGGTCGGCGAGCTTGCCCCAGATCGGGGTGGTGGCCGTCGCCGTCAGCAGCGTCGCGGTGACCACCCAGGTGTACTGGGTCTGCGACCCGTTGAGCGAGCCGATGATCTTGGGGAGTGCCGTCGAGACGACGGTGCTGCTGAGCATGGCGACGAAGAGCACCAGCAGCAGGCCACTGAGAGCCTCCAGCGTCCGCCGGTGGGTCATCGGCGCGGCGCCGAGGGTTGTGGTGGGTGCGCTCATCGCGCTGCCTCCAGGTTGTCGTGGTTTCCGAGGGCGATCTCGATGTCGTGGGTGAACCGGTCGAGCGCGGCGCCGAGCGCCGTGACCTCGCCGGGAGTCCAGTCGACGAGCGCCCGGTCGAGCACCTCGCCGTACCAGTCGAAGGTGTCGGTCAGCGCGGCCCGGCCGGCCGGGGTGAGCGACAGGAAGCTGGCCCGCTTGTCGTCCGGGTCGGGTCGCCGCTGCACCAGGCCGTGGGCGACCAGGGCGGCGACGGCGCGGCTGACGGTCGACGGGTCGAGCCGGATCCGCTGGGCCAGCTCCCGGGCGTGGCAGCCGGTGGAGAGCCGGTCGATCTGCAGAAGGATGCCGACCAGGCCGGACGGCACAGCCGGCCGCTCGTCGGCCCGGCGCTGCTTGATCAGCCGGACGCCGTTGAGCAGACCGTGCAGCCGGAGGCCGAGTTCCCGTACGGAGTCGTCCACGTTCCCTCCCCGAGCCGAGATGGTTGCCTCAAACAATCATCTGCCAATCTTGCCCATCGGGCAAGTTTGCTCGTTGAGAACTCCATCACGGCCACGTACCCTTGGGAGCCATGGACGAGACCACGGGGCTGCGGGAACGCAAGAAGGCAGCCACCCGCCTCGCCCTGCACGAGGCGGCCCTGCGGCTCGCCATCGAAGAGGGGCTCGACCGGGTGACGGTCGAGGCGATCGCGGATGCCGCGAACGTCTCCCGGCGCACGTTCTCCAACTACTTCTCCAGCAAGGAGGAGGCCCTCTTCCACGGCGACACCATGCGGCTGAGCCGGATGCTGGAGCTGATCCGCGAGCAGCCGACCGACGAGCAGCCGTGGCCGGCGCTGACCCGGGCGGCGCTACGCCTGACCGAGGAGGCGTTCCACGACGCCGACCCGTCCTGGCTCACCCGCCGCCGGCAACTGCGCGGGCACCCCGGCCTGGCCGCCCACCAGGTCGCGGCGTACGCGACCATCGAGCGTGAGGTGGCCGCGGAGCTCGCGCTCCGGCTGACCGGCGCCGACGTGACGCTGCGGTCCCGGGTGCTGGCGTCGACCTTCCTGACCACCGTGCGGGTCGCCGTCCAGCACTGGTACGAGCATCCCGAGCGCCCGCTGATCGACACGGTCCGCGCCGCGCTCGCCGCGATGGCCCCCGCCTCGGCCGGCGCTCCCGTCGCCTGAGGCGGGCAACACCCCGCTCACGGCCGGGAACTCCTCCCCCGGTGACGGCACCCGCGGATCAGCGTCGGGTGTATCGGCGGCGTGAAATGTGCGGCGCCGAGCGTCCAGAACGCGTGAAGATCCTTGCCCGGGTCGACCCGGCTGCGATGTGCTGGATGACGTCGGGGGCGAGACCCCGGCCGAGGTGAGAAGGACGACGGTGGCGAGGTCCAAGCGACGCATCCCGACGGGCTGGTACGGGCCCGGCGGCGTACGGACGGTCGGTGCGGCCCAGACAGCGCCCGACCGTCCCCCGCGTCCGGGCTGCGTACGCCCGTAGCCCCCGTCGCCTCCACCGCGCCGTGCGGCGGGTCCGGCTCGGTTCGACCCCGGGCCCGCCGCACGGCCCTTCCCCGAAGAGAGCGCAGCCGTGTACGAGGAGCGGCATGAACGGCGTGCGCCCGGGAAGAAGCCGTTCGCCACGGTGGGTGACGGTGGGGAGGCAGTCGCACGAGGAACGAAGCGGACCGGGTGACCGGACCGGACAGCGCCGGGCAGCTCGACGGTCCCGCGCTGTCCCGGCCGGTGGTGCTCCGGCTGCTGGTGGTGCTGGCCGCCGCGTCGGGCTGCATCGACGTGTTCTGCGTGACCCGACTGGGCGGCTTCTTCGCCAGCGTGATCACCGGCAACCTGGTGCAGCTCGGCCACGCGGTCGTCACGACGAAGACGCAGTTGATGGCCGGCGGGGCCACGGCGGTCGGCGGCTACGCGCTGGGCGTGGCCGGGGGAACCCTGCCGCTGCGCCGACTCGGGTCGGGCTGGGGTCGGCGTACCGCGGGGGTGGCGGTGGTCCAGTCGGTGCTGCTGGCCTGCGTCGCGGCGGGCTGGTGCGTCACCGGCGGGCGGCCCGGGTACGCCTTCGGTCTGGCGCTGCTCGGTGCGGCGTCGGCTGCGAGCGGGGTGCAGAGCGTGATCACCCTCAGCGCCGGGATCCGCGGCGCCGCGACCACGTACCTGACCGGCTCGCTGACCAAGGTGGTCCGCGACGCGGTGCTCGACCCGCATCGGATCACCGCCGGCGCGGGCGGGATCTCCCGGCTGCTGGGGCTCTTCGGCGGCGCCGTGCTCGGCGCGCTGACGCTGACCGTGGCACCGAGGTGGGCGCCCGCGCTCGCGGCGGCGTTGGTGGTCGCGGTCGTGGTCGTCGCCGTGGGACTGGCCTGGCGGGACGCGACCACAGAGCGAGGGAGGCACGGGTGAGAGCCGTCGTCTACGAGGACGTCCGCCGGGTCGGGGTGCACGAGGTGCCCGATGCGACCCTGGAGGCGGAGACCGACGCCCTGATCCGGATCACCTCCAGCGCGCTCTGCGGCACCGACCTGCACATGTACGACGGGCGCACCGGGGCGAACGCCGGTCTGGTGCTCGGTCACGAGCCGCTGGGCGTGGTCGAGCGGGTGGGCGGTGCGGTGCAGACCATCCGGCCCGGGATGCGGGTGGTGATCCCGACACACCTCTTCTGCGGCACCTGCCCGATGTGCGCCCGGGGGCTCTCCGCCGCCTGTCTGCGGGCCCGGGCCGAGGGGCCGGGCGCCGCGTACGGCTACGCCGGGATGGGCCCCTACCGGGGCGCCCAGGCCGACCTGCTCCGGGTGCCGTGGGCCGACGCGAACTGCGTACGCCTGCCGGGCGAGCCCGGCGACGCCCGTGAGGACGACTTCGTACTGCTCGCCGACGCGTTCGTCACCGGCTGGCACGCGGCCGCCACCCTCGCCGGGGTCGAGGCGGGCGACACGGTGGCCGTGTTCGGCGCCGGCACCATCGGCCTGCTCAGCGCGTACTCGGCGGTGATCCTGGGGGCTCGCGCCGTGTACTGCGTCGACGGGGTGGACGCCCGCCTGGACAAGGCCGGTGAGATCGGGGCGACGCCGGTCGACTTCCGCCACGGCGACCCGGTGGAGCAGATCCGCGCCGACCGGGCCCGGGCCGGGCTGCCGCTCGGCGAGGAGAAGCTGGGCGGAGTGGACAAGGTCATCGACGCGGTCGGGTTCCAGGCCCGTGACCGGGAGCGCCCCGAGCGGGAGCGCCCCGACCAGGTGATCGCGGACGCGGCCCGGCTGGTCAACCCGACGGGCGCGATCGGGGTCGCCGGGGTGTACCCGGACAACGACCCGCACCCGGCTCCCGGCGCGAGCGGGCACGAGGAGCTGACCGCGCCGTGGGGAACGTTGTTCAGCAAGGGGGTGTCGGTCCGGTTCGGTCGCACCCACGACCGCCGGTACACCCTTCGACTGCGTGACCTGGTGGTCTCCGGCCGGGCCCGACCCGGCGTCGTCGTCACCCACCACGGCACGCTCGCGGCGGCGCCCGAGCTGTACCGCCGCTTCGACCGGCGCGAGGACGGGGTGATCAAGGCGGTGCTGCACCCGTAGGTGAGGTTGGCCTTGCGGAACAGTTCCGGAACATCCGCGACTCACAACACTCCCCCGGCCGACCATCACTGATCGCGGCTCCGTCGTCGCCACGTAGACACCCCTCCCGAACTGGCACGGCTTGCCCCATGCCGGTCAGAGCAGCGGCTTAGCTCTCGTTAATTTTCCGGAAATTCTTGCTCGTCGATGCGGGCCGCTGCCATACTCCACATCCACCAGGGTCGATGTTCCGAGGCCCGCACCCCGTCCCGGGTGCGCTCAGGCCGACGGTCCCGACCCGGCCACCACCACCCCAGGCCGCCGCCCCCCACGGCCCGGCCTGGTTCCCAGAGAAGGGAAAAGCATGATCGAGAGGTGCCAGGGGAACATTCGTCCGAGATCCGGTCCCCGAGTGCGTACGGCGGTCGTCCTCGCCGCCGCGGGTCTGCTCGCCGTGACCACCGCCGCGTTCCTGCCGGGCACGGCGAGCGCCGGGACCACCCTGGGTGCGTCGGCGGCGGAGCGGGGCCGGTACTTCGGCACCGCGGTCGCCGCGAACAAGCTGAGCGACAACACCTACGCCACGATCCTGAACCGCGAGTTCAACTCGGTGACCCCCGAGAACGAGATGAAGATCGACGCCACCGAGCCGCAACAGGGCCAGTTCAGCTACGGCGCGGCGGACCAGATCGTCAACCACGCCCGCAGCCGCGGAATGCAGGTGCGCGGCCACACCCTGGCCTGGCACTCCCAGCAGCCCGGCTGGATGCAGAACATGTCCGGCAGCGCGCTGCGGCAGGCGATGCTCAACCACGTCACCCAGGTGGCGACCCACTTCCGCGGCCAGGTCGTGGCGTGGGACGTGGTGAACGAGGCGTTCGCCGACGGCAGCTCCGGCGCCCGCCGCGACTCCAACCTCCAGCGCACCGGCAACGACTGGATCGAGGCCGCGTTCCGCGCCGCCCGCGCCGCCGACCCGGGCGCGAAGCTCTGCTACAACGACTACAACACCGACGACTGGACGCATGCCAAGACCCAGGCCGTCTACAACCTGGTACGCGACTTCAAGCAGCGCGGCGTGCCCATCGACTGCGTCGGTCTCCAGTCGCACTTCAACAGCGGCTCGCCCTACCCGGGCAACTACCGCACCACGCTGTCCAGCTTCGCGGCGCTCGGCGTCGACGTGCAGATCACCGAGCTGGACATCGAGGGCGCGCCGGCGGCCACCTACCGCAACGTCGTGCAGGACTGCCTCGCCGTCTCCCGCTGCACCGGCATCACCGTCTGGGGCATCCGGGACACCGACTCGTGGCGGGCCTCGCAGAACCCGTTGCTCTTCACCGGCAGCGGCGCCAAGAAGCCGGCGTACGACGCGGTTCTCGCCGCGCTCAACGGGGGCTCGACCCCGCCGACGACCGGCCCGCCGACCCCGCCGCCCGGCGGCGGCTGCACCGCGACCCTGCGCGACGCCACCCGGTGGAGCGACCGGTTCAACAGTGAGGTGACGGTCAGCGGGGCGAGCAACTGGACGGTGGTCGTCGCCGTCACCCCGCCGCAGAAGATCTCGTCCACCTGGAACGGCACCCCGAGCTGGGACACCAGCGGCAACGTCATGACCATGCGGTCGAACGGCAGCGGCAACGTCTTCGGCTTCACCACCATGGCCAACGGCACCTGGACCCGCCCACAGGTCCGTTCCTGCACCGCGTCCTGACCAGCGACCCCGCGCACGGTTCGGGGCGGCGACGGTCTCCCGTCGCCGCCCCGTTTCGTGCGGTGCCCGCCCGGCGTCGGCTGGCCCGGCGGCGCCGTCAGACGCGGCGGCGGCCGTAGGCGCCGGCGGTGATGGCGACGCCGATCGCGGCGAAGACGACCTGGATGATCAGCTCGATCCAGTCGACGCCGCTGGTGTCGTCGACGCCGAGCGCACCGGCCACGATGGTGCCGAGGATGGCGGCGAGCACGCCGATCAGCAGGGTGAGCCAGATCGGGATGTTCTGCTTGCCGGGTACGACCAGCCGACCCAACGCGCCGATGATCAGACCGATGATGATGGCGGTGAAGATGCCGGTGATTTCCACGAGAGCCGTCCCTTCCGAGGGGTGTTGACGGCCCGATCATTGCCCTGGGCAACATGCTCCGAAACCCGCGTGCCGCAGGCGAGATCCGGCCGTCGAGGCCGGCTACCGCCGCCCGGCGCGACGCGAGCGGGTCACCACCACCAGTCCCCCGACGAGCACCGCCAGCCCCAGGCCACCGGCCGCCACCACGGCGGTGCCGACGCGGCCGGCGGTGCGGTGGCGGTCGTCCGCCGTGCCGGCGGAAGGTGTCGGAGCGCCCGGCGAAGCGGCCGGCGCGGGCTCCGCCAGGGGGTAGCGCAGGATCACCGGCCGCGTGCCGGCCACGGCGGCCTCGGAGACCGTGAACAGGGAACGCCCGTCGCGGCTGTAGGAGATCGACTCGCCCTGCGGCTCGTCGGGCAGGGCCGTGATCCGCGGGGTCCCGGTGGTCAGGGCGGTGATCACGTCGCCGCCGGTGACGTCGAACTCGAACGCGTCGGCGTACGTCCGCAGCACCACCCGGCGCCCGTCCGAGGCGGTCGCCGCGCCGGTCACCGAGGACCGGCCGAGGCCGCCGAACGGGTTGCTGGTCGTGGTGGCGGGCAGCCGCACCTGCCCGACCCGGGTCAGCGGCACCGTCGCGCCGGGCCGCAGGGCGGTGCTCGGGGTGTAGAGCACGGCCGAGTACTTGGTCACGATCACCGGCCGGCCGTCGCCGGTCACCAGCAGCGCCTCGGCGTCGTGCGCGCCGTCCGGGTAGGACATCCGGTACAGCACCGGCCGGTCGGCGCCCGGGGCGAGCCGCCACACCGCGATGGTCTGCCGGGTGCGGTCGTTGTCACCGATGTCGCCCACCCAGATCGTGCCGTCCGCGCCGACGGCGAGATCCTCGGTGTCCCGTGGCCGCGAGGGGTACGGCACGGCCCGCGCCACCGCGCAGGCGGAATCCAGGAAGAAGATGCGGCGGCGGGCCTCGTCGTCGGCGCCGTCGTTCATCATGACGAACCCGTCGTCGGTGGCCACCATCCCGGAGATCTCGGCCAGCCGGCGATCACCCAGCTCGCAGACCGGTGTCGCGGGAGCCGGGGCGGGCGACGGCTCCGCCACCGCCCGGCCGGGCACCGCCACTCCGGCGAGGATCGCCACCGCGCCCACCGCGGCGCGCAGCCTCCGTACGCTCTCCGCGCCTGGCCGCATCGCCCGCCCCTTCCTGTCGCCGTCCGGACCCCGTCGCCGCCACCTGCCGGCGTCGTCAGGAGCCGGCCCGGTCCTCGTCGTCCCGGCCGCCGTCCGCCGCCGCCGACGAGCCCGGACGTAGCCTGACACGGGTGATGGCGCGGCCGGTCACCTCGGTCACCTCCGCCGTGAACCCGGGCAACTGCACAACCTCCCCGGCGGTCTTCGGGATGTGGCCGAGGTGGGTCAGCACCAGGCCCGCGACCGTGGTGTAGTCGCCCCCCTCGATGGTCTCCGCGTCGAGTTCGACGCCCACGTCGGGCAGGTCGTGCACGGGGAAACCGCCGGGCAGCAGCAGCGACCCGTCGGGGGCCCGGACGACCGCCTGGACGTCGCGGTCGGTCTCGTCGTAGATCTCACCGACGATCTCCTCGATGAGGTCCTCCATCGTGACGATGCCGTCGATGGAGCCTCGCTCGTCGACGACCAGGGCGAACTGCTGACGTTGCAGGCGCAGCTCCCGGATCGCCTCGGTGACCTTCAGGGTCTCCGGCAGGTAGAGGGCCGGATGCGCGCGCTCGCCGACCGGCCCGTCGGCGTCGAGCAGGTCGCGCAGGTGCACCACGCCGAGCGTGTCGTCCAGGCCACCACGCCCGACGATCGGCGCCCTCGTGTGCCCCGAGCCGCCCAGCTCCCGTAGGGCCTCGCGGGCGGAGAGCGACGCCGACAGGGTGACCACCTCCCGGCGGGGCACCAGGATCTCCCGCAGGATCCGCTCGGCCACCTCGAACGCCCCACTGATGATCATCCGGTGTTCGGGGGTCAGGCTGCGCTGCGCGGCGACCATGTCCCGCAGCTCCTCGGTCGTGACCTCCTCACGGCGGGCGCGGGGGTCACCGCCGGTCAGCTGGACCACGACGTCGGTGGCCCGGCCGAGCAGCCAGACCGCCGGGCGGGAGAACGTCGACAGCGCGTCCAGGGGTCGGGCGACCAGCAGCGCCCACCCCTCGGGACGCTGCAGGGCGATCCGCTTCGGCGCCAGCTCCCCCAGGACGAGGGTGATGAAGGTCAGCACGACCGTCACCAGCACGATCGACACCGGTTTCGCCGCCGAACCGAGGAACCCGAGCGGATCGACGAGCGGCGCGGCGAGCGAGACCGCCGCCGCCGCGGAGGCCAGGAAGCCGGCCAGCGTGATCCCGATCTGGATGGTGGCCAGGAACCGGTTCGGGTCGCGCGCCAGCCGGGCCAGGACCCGTCCGCCCCGGGAGGCACGCTCCAGGCGCTGCAACTGACCCTCGCGCAGTGACACCAGCGCCATCTCGCTACCCGCGAACACCGCGTTCACCAGCACCAACACGAGCACCAGCGCGACCTGCACGCCATAGCCGCCCACGGCCTGTTCGACGCCTCCCTGGCCCGGACCCTCCGGAGCATCAACCGTACGGCGGCGGCCATGCCCCGAACGGACCATCGGGCACATCGAGGCATCACCCGCCCGGATCGGGGAATCCCCGGCCGGTGCCGGACCCGACCAGCCTGCCCTGGCCCCTGCCCTGGAGCATCGGCGTGTTCGCGCTGGCCGGTGCGATCACCGTCGCCGGCAGCATCCGGCTGGCCGGCCTCGGCGACGCCCTGGCCGACCGCACCGGCTGGGGCGAGGCGCTGTTCGGCGTGGTGTTCTTCGGCGTCGTCACCGGTCTGTCCGGCATCATCATGACCATCGTCGCCGCGGGCAGTGGCGAAGCCAGCCTCGGCTACAGCAACGCCGTCGGTGGCATCGCCGCCCAGACCACCGCCGTCGCCGTCGCCGACGCCTTCCACCGGCGGGTCAACCTCGAACACGCCGCCGCCTCGCTGTCGAACCTGCTCTCCGGCTGCCTGCTCATCGCCCTGCTCGCCCTCGCGCTGCTGGCCAGCTACATCCCGGAGACCACCATCGCCGGGGTCGACCCGATGTCCGCCGTGCTGGTCGGCACCTACGTCGGCGGCCTCGTCCTCATCCGGCGGGCCGGCGCGCAGCCGATGTGGCAGGCGATCGCCACCGCCGAGACCCAGCCGGACGTCCCGCACAACGAGAGCCCGCTGAACCGGCACTCGCCGTGGTGGCTGTGGAGCCGCTTCGCGGTGGTCGGGCTGCTCGTCGCCGCCGGCGGCTGGCTGGTGGCGCTCGCCGCCAAGAGCCTCGTCGACGTCACGGGCCTCAGCACCGGGTTCGTCGGCGGCGTGCTCATGGGGATCGTCAACGCGCTACCGGAGACGGTCACCGCCATCGCGGCCGTCCGCCGCGGCGCCGTCACCCTGGCGATCGCGGCCGTCCTCGGCGGCAACATCCTCGACGTGCTCACCCTCGTCGCCGGCGACCTCGCCTACCGGCAGGGGTCGATCTACCACACCGCCGGCGACGACGAACTGCTCGCCACCACCACCAGTCTCTTCATGACCGCCGTCCTCCTCGGTGGCCTGTTGATCCGCCAGACCTGCGGTTGGGGCCGACTCGGCTTCGAAGGCGTCCTGCTGCTGGCCAGCTACGCCGCCATGACCGCCATCCTCGCGTTCTGAGCGCGGGTTGCCGGGGACGGGCACACGGGCTCAGCGGCCGGGCGACCGGTGGCGGACGGTGGTCATGCTGGGAGGGTGATTCGCTTTCTGCTGAACGTGCTGTGGCTTCTCTTCGGCGGCGGGATCCTGCTGGCCATCGGGTACGGGATCGCGGCGCTGATCTGCTTCCTGCTGGTCGTCACGATCCCGTTCGGGGTGGCGTCGCTGCGCCTGGCGTCCTACTCGCTCTGGCCCTTCGGCCGCACCCTGGTCCCGAAGCCGGGCGCCGGCGTCGGCTCGGGCCTCGCGAACGTCCTCTGGGTGGTGCTGGCCGGCTGGTGGCTCGCGCTGTCCCACATCGTCGCCGGCATCGCGCTCTGCGTCACGATCATCGGGATCCCGTTCGGCATCGCCAACTTCAAGCTCGTCCCGGCGGCGTTCTGGCCCCTCGGCCGCGAGGTGATCGACGCGCCCTGACCCGGCGGGTGCGGCGCTCGGTGGCACCGATCAACGTCGGGCAATCTAGACGGGGCGACGGACGGATCGCGCGAGCCGGGACCGACCCCACCCATCAGCTTCGGAGGATAAGCATGGCAGGCATCAGGGCAGGCAACCGTTGGCGTTGGGCATGTGCCGCGCTGCTCACGGTGGGCGCCGCCGTCGGCTGCGACGGTGGCGACCCGGCTCCGTCCGACCCGGCCGGCCCCGCCACCAGCAACGCGGCCAGCGCCCCGGTCGGGAAACCCGACCTCGACGCCGGCGAGCAGGTCGCGCAGGGCGTCGACGTGCCCTGGGGGCTCGCCTTCCTGCCCGGTGGTGACGCCCTGATCGCCGAGCGGGAGACCGGCCGGGTGCTGCGGCTGGCGCTCGGCGGTGCGGCGCCCCGGCAGGTGCACCAGGTGTCCGGCGTGGCGGCGGGAGGTGAGGGCGGGCTGCTCGGGCTCGCCGTCTCGCCGGGCTTCGCCACGGACAACCTGGTCTACGCCTACTTCACCGCCGAGCGGGACAACCGCATCGTCCGGTTCCGCCTTAACGGTGGGCAGCCCGAGGTGATTTTCGACGGCATCGCCAAGGCCGGATTCCACAACGGCGGACGCATCGCGTTCGGCCCCGACGGGATGCTCTACGTCGGCACCGGGGACGCCGGTGAGACCGGCCTCTCCCAGGATCTCGCCAGCCCCAACGGCAAGATCCTGCGCCTGACGCCGGACGGCGCGCCGGCACCGGGGAACCCGACCGCCGGGTCGCCGGTCTACAGCCTCGGGCACCGCAACGTGCAGGGCCTGGCCTGGGACTCGGCGGGCCGGCTCTTCGCCACCGAGTTCGGGCAGAACGAGCTGGACGAGGTGAACCGCATCGAGCCGGGCCGCAACTACGGTTGGCCCCGGGTGGAGGGCAAGGGCGACACGGACGGCGGGCGGTACACCGATCCGCTGGTCACCTGGCCGGTCCGGGAGGCCTCGCCGTCGGGCATCGCCATCGCGGCCGACACGGCGTACGTCGCGGCCCTGCGCGGCGAGCGACTCTGGACCCTTCCGCTCGACGGCGACCGGGTGGGTGATCCGTCGGCGCAGCTCGCGGAGCGCTATGGCCGGCTGCGGACGGTGCAGATCGCGCCGGACGGGGCGCTCTGGGTCACCACCTCCAACACCGACGGCCGGGGCGACGTCCGCGAAGGCGACGACCGCATCCTGCGGTTCCCGGCCCGCTAGTTCCCGCGGGGCGTCGGCGACAGCCTGGCTGGTCGGCGCCGTGGCCCGATCGGCGCCGCGGCCCGATCAACACCGGCGATGATGGTGAGGTCCGCCGCCCCGTGGAGGTAGATCCTGCTCGGTCTCGAACTCGTCGTGGTCATCGGTCTGGCGCTGCTGGTGTCCAGCGTGCTTGCCCGACGCCTGCGGGTCGCCCCGCCGGTGCTGCTGCTCGGTTGCGGTGTGCTGCTGGGGTTCGTGCCCGCGCTACGCGAGGTGCATCTGCCACCCGAGATCGTGCTGCTGCTCTTCCTGCCCGCCCTGCTGTTCTGGGAGAGCCTGAGCACCTCGCTGCGGGAGATCCGCAACAACCTACGGGTGATCGTGCTGATGAGCACCCTGCTGGTGATCGCGACGGCCGGGGCGGTCGCGGCGACCGCGCACGCGCTCGGGCTGCCGTGGGGGCCGGCGTGGGTGCTCGGCGCGGCCGTGGCACCGACCGACGCGACGGCGGTCGCGGTGCTCGCCCGTGCGCTGCCCCGGAGCACGGTCACCGTGCTGCGGGCCGAGAGCCTGGTCAACGACGGGACCGCCCTGGTCATCTACGGGCTGGCCGTCGGCATCACGGTGGGCCAGGAGCAGCTGAGCCCGCCGCACGTCAGCTGGCTCTTCCTGCTCGCGTACGGCGGCGGAGCGCTGGTCGGCGCGGCGAGCGCCTGGCTCCTGGTGCGGATCCGCCGCTACCTGGACGACCCGCTGCACGACAACCTGATCACCCTGTTGACCCCGTTCGGCGCCTTCCTGGCCGCCGAGTCGATCCACGCCTCCGGCGTGGTGGCCGTGGTGGTCAGCGGGCTCTGGCTGAGCCAGGCCGGGCCACGCGAGGTGCGCGCGGACACCCGGCAGCTGGGGCAGGGCTTCTGGTCGCTCTCCGCATTCATGATCAACGGTGCGCTCTTCGTCCTCGTCGGCCTGGAGGTGCAGTCGGCGGTCCGCGGCCTGACCAGCTTCGACCTCGCCCGCGGGCTGGTCGCGGTCGCCGCCGTCTCGGCCACGGTCATCGGCACCCGCTTCGCCTGGCACTTCACCACGCCGTACCTGATCCGCCTGCTGGACCGGCGACCGCAGCAGCGGCTGCGCCGGGTCGGCGCGCGCGCCCGGGTGGTCAGCGGTCTCGCCGGGTTCCGGGGCGCGGTGTCGCTGGCCGCCGCGCTCGCGGTACCGCAGGCTCTCGGCTCCGGGGCGCCCTTTCCCGACCGCGACACGATCGTGTTCGTGACCGCCGGGGTGATCGTGGCGACGCTGGTGCTCCAGGGCCTGGCACTGCCGGGCGTGGTCCGCTGGGCCCGGCTGCCCCAGGACGCCGCCATGGAGCAGGAGCGGCACCTGGCCGACCGGGTGGCCACCGAGTCCGCCCTGGCCGCGCTGCCGCAGCTCGCCGCCGACCTCGACACCGATCCGCAGGTTGTCGACCGGCTGCGTCGCGAGTCCGAGAAGCGCCTGCGGTTGCTGCGCGCGACCCGCGGCGAGGCTGACGACGAGCCGGCGCTGCGGTACGACGAGCAGTACACCGCGCTGCGCCTGGCCGTGCTGGCGCACAAACGCGCCACCGTGGTCGCACTCCGCGACGAGCGGCGCATCGACGACGACGTGCTGCGCCAGGTGCAGAGCCGACTGGACATCGAGGAGATCCGCCTGACCCGACGCGAGACGCCGGACTGAGCACGACCGCGGGGTGGGCCCGGGACGGGGATAAATCCACGCCGCCTCGACTCGGGCTGACGTACGTTGGCGCGATGGGGGAAGCGGCTAGCGTGATCGATCGCGCGGTGACCACGCGTGGCGAGCTGGTCCTTCGGGAGAGCGCCGGCCACTACGAGATCATCAGCAACGGGGTGTTCCTCATGGACACCCGCGCCGGCGCGTCGGAGCGACTGCTGGTGCGGGAGGCGCTGCGCCTGCTACGACCCGGTGCCCGGCTGCTGATCGGCGGGCTCGGGGTGGGCTTCTCGCTGGCCGAGGCCGCCGCGTCCGCGTTGCCCACGGAGATCGTGGTGCTGGAGATCGAGAAAACGATCATCGACTGGCACCGCTGTGAACTCGCCGCCTTCAGCGCGAACGCCCTCGACGACCCCCGGGTACGGGTGGTGAACGAGGATCTGGTGACCTGGCTACGGCACACCCCCGAACTCTTCGACGCGATCTGCCTCGACACCGACAACGGCCCGGACTGGACGGTGTTCCAGCAGAACGACGCGCTGTACGACGAGGACGGCACCGCCCTGCTGCGCGACCGCCTGCGCGACGGTGGCGTGCTGGCCATCTGGAGCGCGGCGGCGGCACCGGCGTACGCCGCCCGCCTCGCGGCGCTGATCGGCCCGGTCACCGCCCACCCGGTCACGGTCACCCGCGGCGAGCCGGACGTCGTCTACCTGGCCCGGCGCCGCGCCGACCGGGCCGACTGATGTGACCGGCGTCACATAGCTCTCCTGTCGGCATCCTCCGGCCGGCCCCGACCACCCGATGAGCGGGCGCCCGGCCGGGTGCCGCCCGACCGAGGGGAACGATCCGAGATGACGAAGGTGACCGCACAGCTGTCGGTGTCGGTGGACGGGTTCTACGCGGGCCCACGGCACACCGGGGACGGCGACTGGATGCAGTCGGCCGAGAGCGCCGGGTTCTTCCGGCTCACCCGCTGGGTCACCGACGGAATGGCGTGGCGCGAACGGCAGGGCTTCGCCGGCGGGGAGCGGGACACGAACTCCGACGTGATCGCCGAGTCGTTCGGCGCGGCCGGCGCGTACGTGATGGGGCGGCGGATGGCCGACGGGGGTGAGGTGCCCTGGGGTGAGGAGCCGCCGTTCCGCGCGCCGGTCTTCGTCGTCACGCACCGCCCTCGCCAGCCGCTGCTGCGCGCGGGCGGCACCAGCTTCACCTATGTCACCGACGGCGTGGCCAGCGCCGTCGAGCAGGCGCGCGCCGCCGCGGGCGACCGCGACGTCGCCGTGGCCGGTGGGGGCAGCCTGGTCCGCCAGGTGATCAAGGCGGGCCTGTTGGACGAGTTGGAGCTGCACGTCGTACCGGTCGTGCTCGGCACGGGCCTGCGGCTCCTCGACGCCGACCTCGATCTGGGTGAGAAGGAGGCGATCGAGCTGACGCCGACCCGTGTCATCCCCACACCGCAGGTCACCCACATCCGGTACGCGGTGGGCGGGCGCGCCCCGCTGGTGCTGGACGACCGGGGCTCCGGGGGTGGCCCGACGAAGATCGTCGGATGACCGGAGACATCGACCGGCGCCGACGGTCGTCTCCTATCCTGACCGGATGGAGCTGGAGTTCAGCGGCGAGATCTGGTTCTGGCGGGGGCCGGCGCCGTGGCACTTCGTCACCGTCCCCGAGCCGCAGAGCGCTGAGCTGGAAGCCGCGTCCTCGTCGGTTACGTACGGCTGGGGCATGATCCCGGTCGCCGCCCGGATCGGGGACACCGGATGGCAGACGTCGCTGTATCCGAAGGACGGGCGGTACGTCGTGCCGCTGCGGACGTCGGTACGCCGGGCCGAAGGGCTCGAGGTCGGCGACGTGGTGCTGGTCCGCCTGAGCGTGGACGTCTGACCAGACCGTCGACGGGACCGGGCCAACGGTCCGCCGGTGGGGCGGTGGGGCGGTGGGGCGGAATTCGGCCAACGATCCGAGCGCGACGAGGCGAGCCGCTATGTTCGGATAGTCCGAAAAGCCGGTAACAGCCTGGAGTGGCCAGATGTCGCACCATCTCGACACCCCCCTCGCCGCAAAGAGCGGCCAGCTCTTCATCGACGACCTGTTCGTGTTCGAGGGCGAACGCGGCACTGTGCTCGTCATGGACGTCAACAGCTCGGTGACGAAGGCGGACATCAAGCGCGGCTTCCACCACGAAGCGCGGTACGAGTTCAAAATTCACTTCAACGGCGCCGAGCTGGAGGAACTGACCTACCGGGTCGCCTTCGGCGAGCCGGACGGCTCGGGGCAGCAGTCGCTGACCGTGCACGCCCTCACCGCCGCGGAGGCGCGCGACGACGGCGCGACCGGCACGATGCTCCTGCAGGGGCGGACCGGCGAGATGGCGGAGGGCACCAACCTGCGCGTCTGGGCCGGGCGGATCAACGACCCCTTCTACATCGACCTCGACCAGCTGGCGACCGTCAACGCCGCGTTCAAGGACGGCGCCAAGCTCGACCGTTCGAAGTGGCGACCGGAGAAGGCGAAGAACAGCTTCGCCGGCACCACGGTCGAGTCGATCGTGTTGGAGATCTCCCGGGACGAGCCGATGCTGCGCGACGGCATCCAGATCGGCGTCTGGTGCCGCACGATGCTGGCCACGGACGCGGGCGGGTGGCGGCAGATCAACCGGGCCGGGCACCCGATGATGTGGCCCATCTTCTGGCCGACCGACACCGACTTCTCCGACCCGGCCAACGTCCGTCACCCCTGTGACGACCTGCGGGCGGACGCCCAGGGGATCGCCGCGACGGTGGCCCGGGTGGTCGCCGCGAACGGGACCGCGACGGACCCGGACGCGTACGGCTGGAGCGTGGCCCGGCAGGTCTACCCGGACCTGTTGTCGTACCAGGTCGGGACGCCGGCGAACTACGGCTTCGCGGTCCGCAACGGGCGCACCATGGCCGACAACCCGCCCGAGGTGATGTTCTCCATGGTGCTGAACACCGCGATCACCTCCGGCCTCACTTCGGATACGACCAAGGACGCGCGCTCCGACACCTTCCCGTACGTGATCCCGGCCTGATGATCTGCCACCAGGCCCGCTGACCCGACCGCCCGCCGCCGGCTCGACCCCGACGTACCCTTCGACGGGCGACGGCGTCGGCCGGACGATCGGGAACCGGTCGACCCGGCGTGATCGCTCAACCGCGGCTGCCGCGACTCGGCAGCCCGGGGGCATGTCGATCGGGAACGGGTAGAGAGAACCATGGGCGTGGCGGAAGACGACGCTGATCTCGTCCTGCTCGCGCAGGCGGGCGACGCGGCGGCGCTCGGCGTGCTGCTGGCGCGACACGAGGCCGAGATGCGGGCGGTCGCGCTGAGCCTGCTCGGCTACGGTCCGGAGGCCGACGACGCGGTGCAGGACGCGATGGTGGCCGCGCTGCGCCGGATCGGCGGACTCCGCGATCCGACGGCGGTCGGTCCGTGGCTGAAGGCCATCGTCCGCAACAACGCCCGGATGTCGCTGCGCGGGCCCCGGGCACTGCCGGTCGCCGACCCGGAATGGTTCGCCGGACCCGCCGGCACCCCCACCCCCGAGGAGGCGCTCGATCGGGGCGCGCTGCGCGACTGGGTGTGGCACGCCATCGGAGAGCTCTCCGAGCCTGACCGGCTGGTCACCCTGCTGCGCCACTTCAGCGACGCCTCCTCCTACGAGCAGATCGCCGCGGTGTGCGGGGCGCCGGTGGGCACCGTCCGCAGCCGCCTCAGCCACGCCCGCCGCGCGCTCGCCGGCGGCCTGCGGGCGACGGCGACAGCGGCGCACGCCGACACGGCGGCGGCGGCCGAGGCCCGGTGGAGCGAGGGCCGCGACATGCTCGGCGCGGCCATGCGCGGCGAGTTCGAGCGGGTGGTACGCGAGAACTGGTGGCCCGACGCCGAGATGATCGTGCCGGCGGGCGGGCTGCGCGGCGGCACCGACTTCGCCCTGCGCGGCATGGAGAAGGACCTGACCGACGGGGTACGTCAGCGCCTGCGCAACGTGGTGGCCAGCCGCGACGTGTTGATCTGGGAGACCGACCTGATCAGCCCGCCCGACGACCCGGGCCACTGCCCGCCGGGCGCGCTCTGGTTGCAGGTGTTGCGGGAGGGGCGGGTCCGTCAGCTCACCCTCTTCCATCCGGCGCCGCCACGCACCTGAAAAACTCTCGCGGCGAGCGAACTTTCCGCGCCCGCGACGCATCCGGTCCCTGTCATCGCCAGTCACCCGCGCGGACAGGCGCCGCGCGGGGCCACGGATCGGGAGATAGTCAATGGGTTCCACCAGCCACGACGCCGACGCGCTCGCCTCGGGTGTGCACGAGTTCACCGTCGGCGACGTTCGGCAGGTCTACCACGTCGCCGGCACCGGCCCGGTGTGCGTGGTGCACTCCGGCGGCCCCGGCATCGAATGGGCCTACCTGCGGATGCCCGGGCTCGAAGAGCACTTCACGATGGTCTACGTCGAGCCGGTCGGCACCGGCGCCTCGGGACGGCTCGCCGACCGGGCCGACTACCGGCTCGACACGTACGTCCGGTTCCTCGACGCCGTCGTCGACCACCTCGGCGCCCCCCGGGTCCACCTGCTCGGGCACTCGCACGGCGGTTTCGTGGTCCAGCGGTACGCGTTGGACCATCCGGACCGGGTCGCCGGTCTCGCGCTGTACGACACCTCCCCGGTCACCGGCGCCGAGTTCTGGGGCGAGGCGATGGCGGGCCTGGCCGCGTACCCGCAGCGGTACCCCGACCAGCCGGAGGCTGCCGCGATCCCGGCCGCGTTCCAGCAGGCCGTGACCGCCACCGACGATGAGACCCTGACCGCCGGCCTGCGCGCCGCCGTGCCGGTCTACTTCGCGGACTTCTGGGGCCGGCGCGACGAGTTCGCCCCGCTCCAGGCGGCGGTGCGGGTCTGGGCGGAGCCGGCCGGGGCGCAGGACCCGACGCCGTTCGACGTGCGGGAGCGCCTCGACGAGATCGTCGTGCCGACCGTGGTGATCGTGGGGGCGCACGACTTCATCTGCGGCGTCCGGTGGGCCGAGCAACTGCACGAGGGCATCAAGGACTCGCGTCTGGTGGTGCTGGAGCGGAGCGGCCACTTCGGGCACGTGGAGGAGCCGGCGGAGTTCAACCGGGCTGTGGCGGAGCTGCTGGATCGCTGACCCGCCGAGCGGCGGTCCCGCAGCTCGCACGCCGCCCCGCGCGGTCGTGGCGGGCCGCGGGGCCGGCGCCGCCCGAGGCGACTAACCGTCGCGGCGGGTGAGGCTCCAGTAGCCCAGGCTCGGCTGCATACCGAACGCCCGGTTCCGCCACGCCTGGCCGCGTCGCCCGCCGCGGATCGGGTCGGTCCGCCGACGCCGCCGCGACGAATAGGGCGTAACGCCGGATCCACCCGTTTCGCCGGTCCGGCCCAGGGTAGGGCCTTCTGGGCCTGCTCGTAGTCGCACCGTGGAGGGATCGAGCCGTGGATTCCAGCAAGCCCGCCAAGGCCATCAAGGATGTCGTGGAGAACGCCGCGGGGAAGGTGGCCGATGCCCTGACCCCCGAGGTTCCCGGCGCACCCGGCAGCGCCCCGCCGAGCCTCGATGAGCCGACCACGCCACACGACCCGTTGCCGCCGAAGGAGGAGCAGGGCGCTCCGCAGACGCGGACGCCGACCGGGGCGGAGACCGGCGCGCCCACCACCGCGAACGGTCAGCAGGGGGCCTTCCTCACCACCTCGCAGGGGGCCCGGCTACGCGACACCGACCACTCGCTCAAGGCCGGGCCACGCGGACCGGTCCTGCTCCAGGACCACCACCTGCGCGAGAAGATCACCCACTTCGACCACGAGCGCATCCCCGAGCGGGTGGTGCACGCCCGTGGTGCCGGAGCGCACGGCGTGTTCACCAGCTACGGCACGGGCGAGACCGTCACGAAGGCGGGCTTCTTGAAGAAGGGCAGGGAGACCGAGGTCTTCGTCCGGTTCTCCACCGTCCTCGGCTCGCGTGGGTCGGCCGACACCGTCCGCGACACCCGTGGCTTCGCGACGAAGTTCTACACCGACGAGGGCACCTTCGACCTCGTGGGCAACAACATGCCGGTCTTCTTCATCCAGGACGCCATCAAGTTTCCCGACATCATCCACGCCGCCAAGCCCCATCCGGACCGGGAGATCCCGCAGGCGCAGAGCGCGCACGACACCTTCTGGGACTTCGTCTCCCTGCACACCGAGGCGCAGCACCACACGATGTGGAACATGTCCGACCGCGGCATCCCGCGTTCGTACCGCACGATGGAGGGCTTCGGTGTGCACACCTTCCGGCTCGTCAACGACGCCGGGGAGACGGTGCTGGCCAAGTTCCACTGGAAGCCCAAGCTGGGCGTGCACTCCCTGACCTGGGAGGAGGCGCAGATGCTCGGCGGCATGGACCCGGACTTCCACCGCCGGGATCTCTACGACGCGATCGAGGCCGGCGCGTTCCCCGAGTGGGAGCTCGGCATCCAGGTCTTCCCCGACACTCCGGAGGAGACCTTCGCCGGGATCGACCTGCTCGACCCGACGAAGATCGTGCCGGAGGAACTGGCCGCGGTGCAGCCGGTCGGCAGGTTGACGCTCAACCGTACGCCGACGAACTTCTTCGCCGAGACCGAGCAGGTCGCGTTCCACCTCGGTCACCTGCCCCCGGGGATCGACGTCACGAACGACCCGTTGCTGCAGGGCCGGCTCTTCTCCTACGTCGACACGCAGCTCACCCGGCTGGGCGGGCCGAACTTCTCGCAGATCCCGATCAACCGCCCGCACGCCCCGGTCAACGACATGCTCCGCGACGGCTTCCACCAGCACGCCGTCCACGCGGGGGTCGCGCCCTACCGGCCGAACTCGCTCGACGGCGGCAACCCATTCCCCGCCGGAGACGACGACAACGCGTTCGTCGACCTGCCGGTGAAGGTGGCGGAGGCACCGAAGATTCGCGCCAACCCGGCCTCGTTCGACGACCACTTCAGCCAGGTCCGGCTCTTCTGGCAGAGCATGTCAGCGGTCGAGCGGGAGCACATCATCCGCGCCTACACCTTCGAGCTCGGCAAGTGCTACCACCAGGCGATCAAGGAGCGTCAGCTGCAGTGCCTGGCCAACATCGACCCGGTGCTCTGCGCACAGGTCGCCACCGGTCTGGGCCTGCCCGCGCCGGAGCCGACCCTGCTGCTGGCCGACGCCGCGCCCAGCCCCGCGCTGTCGCAGCTCGGCCGGGAGTGGCCGACCGACGGTCGGGTCGTCGGCATCGTCGTCGACGCCGACGCTGACCTCGACGGCGTCAGCCAGGTGCGCCGGGCCGTCTTCGCCGCCGGCATGGTGCCGCTCCTGATCGCCCCGCACGGTGGAATGGTCGGTGACCTGCCCGTGCAGCGGACGTTCGCCACCGGCCGGTCCGTCGAGTTCGACGCGCTCCTGCTGGCCGCGGCACCGCCGCCGGCGCCGGATGCGACGCCCGCGCGCGACGAGAAGGCGGGCGCGGCGAATTCGTCGGCCGTGGATCCCCGCGTGCTGCTCCTGGTCGAGGAGTGCTGGCGGCATGCCAAGGCGATCGGCGCGTGGGGTGCCGGGGTCACCGTGCTGGAGCGGGCGGGGGTTGCCGGCACGCCGGGCGTCGTCGCGGGTGACTCCGGTAGCGACGTCCTCACCGCGGTCCAGCAGCTGATGGCCGCCCACCGGGTGTGGGAGCGGTTCCCCGTTCCGGCTGCCTGACGCGGTCCGCCCTGATCAACGATCGACCTCCCCGGCCTGGCCCGGGGAGGTCGATCGCCGTCTGCCAACCGTGGTCCTGCGCGTCACCTGCCCCGGCCCGCGCGCCGGTCCGCAACGCCAACTGACCCCTTCGGCGCGCGGGCCGAAGAGGTCAGTGAGCAGGAGGGTCTCAGCCCTCGATGTCTCGCGGATCGCGGCTGCGCGGGTAGGTGTTCTTCTCCCCGATCGTGCCGTCCTGCTTCTTGATCACGTGCTCGACGCCCCGGTCGGCCGCCATCTCACGACCGCGGGCCTGCGCGTCCGCCTTGCCGTCGTGGGTGCTGCTGGCCCGCTCGTTGCCCTCGGGCCGGTTCTTCCACTGCCCGTCCTGCTGGTACGTCTCGACATCGCCCTTGGCCATCGCCGAATCCTCCCTGCGTCTGACTGTCCAGTGGATACGTTGCCCCGAGTCCCGTCGGGCAAACCCCCAGCCACGGACACAGTGGAGCTCAGTGCCAGTCGCCGATCTTGACGTCGTCGGGTGCCGGCCTGCCGCGCCCGGTCTCCATCAGCTCCTTGAGACTCATCAGGAACGTCGCCCACTTCGTGCTGCAGTGCCGCATGAACTCGACCGGCTCGCGCCAGCCCTCGTGCTTGAACTGGACGATCGTGTACTCGTCCCGCTGGTCGAGGCGCCAGTCGATCTCGGTCCCGATCCACTCCTCGGGGCCGTCGGTGACCCGCCACCGCACGTGGCCGGCGGGGTCCAGCTCGAGGACCTCCATGTCGAAGCCACCGAGGTCGCCGAACCGGAAGGCCAACCGCCCGCCGACCTCGCTCCTGCCCACCGTGTCGGTCGTCCACCAGCCGGCGATGCCCTCGGGAGTTGCCACTGCTCGGTAGACGTCGTCGAGCGGAGCGACGACGCCGACCCGGTGCAGGATGTCGACCATCTCATTCTCCTTGGTTGTTGGTCCGGTCGCGTTCGATCGCCTCGGCGATCCGCTTGATGCGACGCAGTCGGGCGTCCCAGGTGGCGCCGACCGCCGACAACTGGGCTACGGCGCGGGCGAGCTGCGCCTCGTCGACCTGGTAGTGACGCTCGCGACCGGCCGGCGCGGCGTGCACCAGACCGACCCGGTCCAGGACGGCAAGGTGCTTCGAGACGGCCTGGCGGGTGACGGGTAGTCGCTCGCTCAGGGACGTGGCCGTGCCCGGTCCCCCGGCCAGGAGCAGGTCGATCATCGTGCGCCGGATGGGGTCGCCGATCGCCGACCAGAGGTCGTCGTCGACCGCCGTGCTCATGAGGTGGCGACCAGCCGCGCGACGTACCCGCCCAGTTCGCCCATGTAGTGCTCCCAGCCGCTCTCGTGGTCGCGGTACTGCTCCTCGAGGCGAGCGATCTCCCAGCCCATCTCCCGGAACCCCGTCTCGGTCATCCGGATCGTGGTCCCCGCGCCGGCGGGGACCAGGTCGAAGGTGACGAGCAACGAGCGCCCGCTCCGGTCCGGCTCCGAGAAGCACCACCGGAAGGAGAACCGCTTCGGAGGGTCGACCTCGACGACGGCGAGGGCGACGGTCGTGGTCTCGCCGGTGGCTGCGTCGCGCCACACGAGCTCCCCGGGCGCGCCCACGACCGGCTCGAACCGCGCGTCGTCGGGCCACCATTCCCGCATGTGCTCGGGCCGACTGACCACCTCGAAGACCACCTCGGGCGAGGCGTCGACGTGGATGTCGCGCTCGATGGATCCGTGCTCCATACTGACCAACCTTTCGCAACCTTTGGTTGCGTAAAGCTACCGCAGCCACGCCGTAATGCGCAACCTTTGGTTGCAGGTTGGATCAGCAGTCAGGCCCGGCCGTCGACCCGCGCCTCAGGCCGTCGGATGCTCGGCGTGGGCGGTGAGATCGGCCCGGGTGAGCAGGGCCCGCAGGGAGATGCCCGCCGCCGCAAGGACCGCGGCCCCGCCCTCCTGCCGGTCGATCACGCAGAGGGCCGCGTCGACCCGGGCGCCGAGACGCCGCAGCTCCCCAGCCGAGATCACCACCTGGCCGCCCGAGGTCACCACGTCCTCGACGACCAGCACCCGGCGCCCGGCCACGTCCGCGCCCTCGGCCAGCCGTGCCGTGCCGTAGGGCTTCGCCGCCTTGCGGACGAACGCGCACGGCAGGCCGGTGTGCCGACCGAGAGCTGTCACCACCGCGATGCCACCCATCTCGAGCCCGGCGAGCACCTGCGTGTCGGACGGCACCAGGGCCGCCATCCGCGCGGCCAGTGCGTCGAGCAGCACCGGATCCGCCTCGAACTGGTACTTGTCGAAGTATTCGTCGGCCACCCGCCCCGAGCGGAGGACGAAGCGACCCGTCAACCGGGACGTGGCATGGACCTGGCGGGCGAGCTCATCGAGGTTCACGGAACGACATCCTGACACGCCGAGGCGCGCCTGGTCGCCTCGCTTGTCCGGCGCTCGCCCCGAGACCGTCCATTGCCGACACCGGCGGCAGGACCGTCCGCCCGGTGGACGGCCGCCGGGCCCGATAACGGGTCAGTTTTCGCTGCTCGGACTTGATACAGTCGCGCTCCCCCTTGATCGAGATGAGGACACCAGCATGACCGGCACCGGGAGTGAACCTGGCGCGAGCCCGACGCCGGACCCCGTACCGGCGCCGGCGGCGGCACCCGTCCCCGAGGCGTCGACGCCCGGTTCCGTGCCGAACCCGCAGGCGGCTCTCACCCCGGGCGCGACTCCCGGTCCCGCACCGGCGAGCGTCCCGTGGGCCACCGCCGCGCCGTCGCCCACCCGCCGCTACAACACCGCGCTCATCGCCGCAGTGACCGTGGCGGCGGTGCTGCTGCTGGCCTGCATCGGCGTTGGCGGCGGCTTCCTGCTGCTGCGCTCCGCGAAGACCGCCGCGTCCAGCCCGGTGTCCGAGGCCCCGCTGTCTCCCACGACCGGCGGTGGCCCGACCGCTAGCGCCGAGCCCGCCGAGAGTGAGCCGCCCGCGCCGGATGGACCGGAGGCCAGCGCGGACGCCGCCACGGAGATCCGCGATCTGAACCGGGTCTGTGACGAGAACGTCTACTACCCGCAGTCACCGAAGCGCGCCGGCAAGGCGCCGCACCCGGTGGTGCTGCTCGTCGCGGACGGCATGGGCGGCGGGAGCATCCGTTTCCAGAACGGCACCTACTACTACTCCGAGGGCCTGTCGAAGCGGGCGGAGCAGACCTGGGCGTCGGAGAACCCGAAGAACGTGCAGATGGTCGCCTGCCTGGACCGGGTCAGCACCGGCTCGACGATCCGCCGATGCAAGTACGACGACCCGAAGCCGGAGACGGTGACGCTGCTGCGGGCGGGGTGGCGCCTTCGGGTGTACGAGGTGGCGACCGGCCGCAAGCTGCTCGACAAGGCCCTGAAGGGTGACGACCAGGCGTGCCCGTCCGTCGTCATGGTCTACGCCGACAAGAAGATCTACGCCGGAGTCAGCGACCGGGCGGCGGTCGCGGCGCTGCGCGGTCTCGTGACCAGATAACCGGGGCGGCTGCCCAGGGCCACCGTCAGGTTTCGGTGGACGGGCGTTGCCGTGGAGTGGACGGCTCCCCGGCACGGCTGGCGCGGTATCCGGCGGCCTGGAGCGCGAACAGCTCGGCGTACCGGCCGTCGGAAGCCATCAGTTCGTCGTGGCTGCCGGACTCGACCAGGGCGCCGTGGTGCAGGACGTGGATCCGGTCCGCGTGCCGGACGTTGGCCAGCCGGTGGGTGATGAGGATGGTGGTGGCCCGCCCCTGCCGGTCCCGGATGGCCTGGAACAGCGCGTCCTCGGCGCGCGGGTCGAGGGCGGACGACGGCTCGTCCATGATCAGCAGTTCGGCGTCGCGGAGGAAGCCGCGGGCCGCGGTGATGCGCTGCCACTGACCGCCGGAGAGGTCCTGCCCCTTCGCGAAGGTGCGGTCGAGCAGCGTCTCGTACCCGTGGGGCAGGTCCTGGATCATGTCGTGCGCGACCGCGCGGGCGGCCGCGGCCTCGATCCGGTCCTGGCGGGCCTCGGTGCCGACGTCGCCGATGGCGATGTTGGTGGCTGCGGTGAACGGCCACTTGTGGTACTCCTGGGTGACCACGGCGATGCGGGCTCGCAGCCCGGCCGGCTCCCACTCGGCGAGGGGTCGCCCGTTCCAGCAGATGACGCCCTCGGTGGGCGCGCGCAGGGTGGCGATCATCGCGGCGAGGGTGGTCTTGCCGGAGCCGTTCTCCCCCACGAAGGCCACCGTCTGCCCCGCCTCGATCGTCAGCGTCACGCCGTCGACCGCCGGGGTGTCCCGGTCGGGGTAGCGCAGGGTGACGTCGTTGACCGCCAGCTGCCGCAGCGGCTCCGGCTCGACGCCCGCCGCGCCCGACCCGCCGGCCTCGTCCGGCAGGTAGTCGGCGGCGCGGGTCATGAACCCGGTGTAGTCGCCGAAGTGCTGGCCCTCGGTGTAGACGCGGTCCACCTGGAACGTGACGACGGCCAGTGAACGTTGCGCGGACTGCACCGCGATCACGCAGGTCGCGGCGGCGGCAAGGGGGATGTGTCCGTCGATGAGCAACAGCCCGAGCAGGACGTAGACCACGCCGGTGGCTGCTCCCCCGGTCATCGCGCCGACGGTGGTGGTCGTGGTCACCCGGCGGGCGAGAGCGAGCTGGATGTCGGTCTCCACCCCCATCACCCGGTCGTACTGGTCGAGCAGGAACCGGCGCAGCCCGTACGAGCGCAGCTCCGGCGCGGACGCCCGTTCGGCCATCAGCCGTTGCAGCAGCCACAACCGGCGACGCCGCACCGACCCGGCCAGGTAGGTCTGGTAGCGCAGGTGACCGGCGCGCAGCGAGGCCCAGGCGTTGGGCAGCGTCGCGACCAGCAACGCGAGCAGCAACAGCGGGTGGATCACGACGACGGCGACCGCCACGGCGAGCAGGCCGGCCAGCCCGGCGAGCAGGTTCATCGACGCCTGCACCAGCCAGTTCGCCGACTCGGTGCCGCGTGAGGCGCGTTCCATGTCGTCGGCGAACGCGTCGGCGTCGAACGCCTCCAGCCGCACCGCCGTGGTCGTGCGGAACAGGCCCCGCTCCACCTCCCGGCTCACCCGCGGGGTGAGGCCGTTCTGCGCGTACCCGGTCGCGATGCCCATGCCGGCGCGCAGCGCGGTCGCCGCCGCCAGCGCGGCGAGTGCGGGCAGGGCGGCGACGACCCGGTCCGCGGTGGGCCCGCCGGCGAAAAGCTCCACCAGCACCCGCTGCGTCGCCAGCAACCCGAAGGCGGCCATCACGCCGGCGCCGACCGTGCTGACGGCCACCACCGAGGTACGCAGACGGTCGGCCCGCCAGCTGATCCGCAGGGCCGCCAGCACCAGCCGGGGAAGCTCCGCGAAGACGGCGAACACCCCTCGCTGCGCCCGCGCCCGCGCTCCCGTCTCCCACCACATCGCCCGCAGCTCCGGCAACACCGACTCGGCCGGCGCCGCAGCAGGCCGCTCCGTCGGGGTCGATTGCGTCTGGGTACCGGCTCCGGTCACGAACGTGCCTCCTCAGGGCGCGGTGCGTCGGTCGTCGCTCGTGGGGCGGTAGGGGCCAGGGAAGCGCGAGCCACCCTGGTAGCTCATCGCATCCGATCAGCTACCTATGGTCACTGCTGGCGGCGCGACAGTCCACCCTGACCCGGCCGGGCCAGGTCCATTACCCGCCCGTGACAATTCGTGGATCGGGTGCGGACATGCGACTGACAACTTCTGAAGGGTGATCCGACAGCCGTCAACCCTCGCCGCACGGCCCGCCGAGCAGGCACCCGAGGCGCCACGCGTCCGGTTCCGCCACCGCAGACAGCGGAGCGTGCCCGACCCGGTCCGGGGGCAGCCGCAGCGAGCCCAGTGGGCCGATGCCGCGAAGGGCGCCTGCATCATCCTCGTCGTCCTGTGGCACGTCGTCGTCAAGCACTCCCTCCAGATCGACTGGCACCTCGGCGTACCGGTGCCCGGGCTGTGGGGCGCGCTGGGAGAGCAGTTCCTGCCGCTGAGGATGCCGCTCTTCTTCGTCATCTCCGGCGTCTTCGCGGCGAACGCCGTCCAACGCCCCTGGCGGGTCGTCGCGCGGAACCGGATCGCCAAGTTCCTCTACCTGTACGCCGCCTGGCTGCTGATCCACACGGCGATCCTCGCCGCGGCGCCGAACTTCCCGACAGACCGCGCCACGTCCCCCCTCGGCCTGCTGGAACAGCTCACCATCACCCCCTCCAACCTCTGGTACCTGTACGCCCTGGCGCTCTACTTCACCGTCGCCAAGGCCGTACGCCGGGTCCCCCGCGCGCTGGTCCTCGCCCCCGCCGCGGCCCTCTCCGTCATGACCGCCGCCGACCTGCTCGCCACCCCCGGCAACCGTGGCGGCCTCTACCAGAACCTGGTCTTCTTCCTCGCCGGCCTCTACCTGCGACCGCAGATCGAGCGATGGGCGGCCACCGCGACCCGGCGCCGGCTCCTGCTGACCACCGCCGCCTACACCCTCGCCCTCGCCGCGATGGCCGCGACCGGCGCCCAGCAGTCGCTCGGCGTGTGGCCGCTGGTCTCCGTCGTGGCAGTCGCCTTCGGCATCACCGCCGCCGCCCGGTTGGCCCGGTGGCCCGCCCTCAGCCGGCCGCTCGCCACGCTCGGCCGCAACACCCTGCCCGTCTACGTCATCCACATGCCGGTCCTGGCCCTGCTGCACGTGCTGCTCCTCGGGCCGATCTCCGGGCTCGACCGGACCGGCCAGCTCCTGGTCGCGGTCGGCTACCCGGCGGTGCTGACCGGGCTGGTGCTCGGCCTGAGCCTGGCCATCCACCGCGGGTTGACGGCGGTCCCCGCACCGTGGCTGTTCGACCTTCCCGGCGCACGCCGGTCGGATCCACGGCCCGTGGCGGCGGCCCGATGACCGCGTTGGCCGAGGCCGTGGTCGACCTCGACGCGGTCGCCGGCAATGTGCGGACGATCGCCGCGGTGGCCGGTACCGAACTGATGGCCGTGGTCAAGGCGGACGGCTTCGGCCACGGCGCGCCGATGGTCGCCCGGGCCGCGCTGGGCGCCGGCGCCGGCTGGTTGGGGGTGACGTCGGCGGCCGAGGCGTTGTCCCTGCGCGCGGCGGGCATCGCCGCGCCGACGCTGAGCTGGCTGCACCACCCCGACGAGGACTTCCGCGCGCTGGTCGACGCCGACGTCGACGTCGGCGTGTCGACGACGACCCACCTGCACGCGGTCGCCGACGCGGCCCACCGGCTCGGCGTGCCCGCGACGGTGCAGCTCAAGGTCGACACCGGGCTGTCCCGCAACGGGGCCGGCGAGCACGACTGGCCCGAGCTGGTCGGCTGGGCCCGTAAGTACGAACGGGACGGTGGGGTCCGGGTCCGGGGGGTGTGGTCGCACCTGGTCGACGCGGACGTGCCGGGGAGCCCCGCGCTGTCCCGGCAGGTGGTGGCCTTCGAGGACGCGCTGCGGCTCGCCCGGCGCGCCGGCCTCGACCCCGACCTCGTCCACCTGGCCAACTCGGCGGCGGCGCTCCGCGCGCCGGCGGCCCGGTTCGACCTCTGCCGGATCGGGGTGGCCCTGTACGGCGTGGACCCGTTCGGCGCGACGGGGCCCGGGAATTTCGGGCTGCGCGGCGCGATGACGTTGCGGTCCAGCGTGGTCAACGTCAAGCGGGTGCCGGCCGGCACCGGCGTCTCCTACGGACCCGAGTACGTCACCGGGAGTCCGACGACGCTGGCCCTGCTGCCACTGGGCTTCGCCGACGGCCTACCCCGGCCCGCGCAGGGCCGCGCCGAGGTGTGGCTCGCCGGCCGGCGGTGCCCGATCGTCGGACGCATCGCCATGGACCAGTGCGTGGTCGACGTCGGCGACCTGCCCGTCTCGGTCGGCGACCCGGTCGTGGTGTTCGCCCCCGACCAGGAGGGCCACGCCGCGCCGACGGTCGCCGAGTGGGCGCGGTGGGCGGGCACCAACCCCCACGAGATCTTGACCGGCATCGGGGCCCGGGTGGCCCGCGTACATCTTCACGAGAAGGCGGAGATCTGATGAGAACCCGACTGGCAGTGCTCTACGGCGGGCAGAGCGGCGAGCACGAGGTGTCCCGCCGTTCGGCGGCGAGCATCCTCGCCGGGCTGGACCGCGACCGCTACGAGGTGACCGAGGTGCTCATCGGCCTCGACGGCGGGTGGCAGGTCGACGGCCGTGCCACTCCGCTCGCCCCGGCGATGCGGGTGCTGGGCGCCCAGGACGTGGTCTTCCCGGCGTTGCACGGCCCGTACGGCGAGGACGGCACCGTCGCCTCGCTGCTGGAGTGGCTCCGCGTGCCGTACGTCGGCAACGGGGTCTTCGCCAGCGCGGCCGGCATGGACAAGGCCGTCACCAAGAAGCTCCTCGCCGCCGAGGGCCTGCGGGTCAGCCCCGGCGTGACCCTGCGACGCGGCGAGGACGTCACCCCGGGCGACCGGCAACGGCTGGGCCTGCCGGTCTTCGTCAAACCCGCCCGGGCCGGCTCCAGCCTCGGCGTCACCAGGGTGGACGACTGGGCGGAGCTGCCCGCGGCCCTGCGCCAGGCCCGGGAGGTCGACCCGAAGGTCCTGGTCGAGAAGGCGGCGATCGGACGCGAGATCGACGTGGCGGTCCTGCAGCACCCCGACGGCCGGGTGGCAGCCGGACCGCCCCTGGAGATCAGCGTGACCGGCGGTGACTTCTTCGACTACGACGCCAAGTACGACGGCGGGGCGGTCTTCCACATCCCCGCCCCGCTCGGCCCCGCCACCACCGAACTGCTCCAGGACCGCGCGGTCCGTGCCTTCCACGCGCTGGACTGCCGTGGGCTGCTCCGGATCGACTTCTTCCTGCCCGCGGCGGGATCTCCCGAGCCGATCGCCAACGAGGTCAACACCTTCCCCGGGTTCACCAGCGCATCGCAGTATCCGCGGATCTGGCAGCAGGCCGGCGTCGGGTTCGCCGCGCTGCTCGACATCCTGATCTCCGGCGCGCTGGCCGAGCGCGGCCGGCTCCGGCCGGTCACTTCATCGGGCAGGGCCGGGGCCCTCGGGTCCCGTCCGGCCCGATGAGGGTCACCGAGGAGTACACCGCGCCCTGACCGCTGGCCGCCACGGCGTCGGTCACCGTACAGACGATCTGGTCGACCGCGGTCGCCGACAACGTGGTCACCGCACCGGACATCGTCAGCGCGAGGCCGGGCGGATCGGTCGTCGGCGTCACCGTGGAGACCGGGAGGAGACCCGCCGGGACCTCGCTGGTGAGCCCCTGGTCCCGCTCGGCCTCGTCCGGACCGGCCACGAGCAACTTGAGCGTCTCGGCGGGCGCGGGTCGCGCTGCGCTCTGGCGCATCGTCAGCTCCAGCTCGCCGTGCCGGACCAGGTAGATGCCCACCCCGGTGGACTGCCCGACCGGTGCCGGGCCGCCGTTGATGACCCCGCTGGGCCGGACCCCGCAGCCCGCCGTGAGCAGGGCGAGCAGGGCGCCACCGGCGAGCAGCGCCCGGGTCGGCCGCCGGCCGGTCACCGTACGCCTCCGGTGGCCGCCTGCTCCGCCGCCGCGCGCGGCAGGCGGAGCGTGAACACCGCACCGCCGGTCGACGCGTTGCCGGCGACCAGGCTGCCCGGCTGCCCGGCGGACCGGTGCAGCCGCGCGTTCTCCCACGCGATGGCGAGGCCCAGGCCGCTGCCCTCGGAGCGGGTCCGCGCGGTTTCCGCCTTGTAGAACCGGTCGAAGACGTGCGGCAGCACGTCAGGGTCCAACCCCGGCCCGTGGTCGGCGACCTCGATGACGATCCGGTCCGGCTCGGCGCGCAGCCGCACCGTCACCGGTGCCGCGCCGTGCCGGAAGGCGTTGCCGACCAGGTTGGCGACGATCACGTCCAGCCGGCGGGGATCCAGCCGGGCGATGATCCCCGGCGGTAGCTCCGCGTGCACCCGGTCGATCCAGCCCCGTGCCCGCAGGGTCGCGGTCACCGCCGCGGCCACGTCGATGTCGTCGAGGGCGAGTCGCGCCGCGCCGGAGTCGAACCTGCTGACCTCGATGAGGTCGTTGACCAACCGGGTCAGGTTCTGCGTCTCCTCACTGACCAGCCGGGCGGCCCGACCGGCATCCCCGGGCAGCCGGTCTGCCTCCTCGTCCAGGACGTCGGTGACGGCCGTCATCGCGGCCAGCGGCGTACGCAGTTCGTGCGACACGTCGGCCACGAAGCGGCGGGCGTCGGCCTCCATTCGACGCAGCTCACCGACCTGCCTCTCGAGCGTTCCGGCGGTGTCGTTGAAGGTTCGTGCCACGTCGGCCAGTTCGTCGCTGCCCCGCACGGTCAGCCGGGTGGTCAGGTCGCCCTCGCCGAGCTGCTGCGCCGCCCGCCCCAGCTCGCGTACGGGCCGCAGCACACCGCGGGCGGCCAGCAGGGTCAACAGCACGGCGAGGACCAGGGAGAGCCCACCGGTCACCCAGGCCAGGGTGGCGAGCCGGTCGATGCTCTGCTGCTCCGGAACCAGGCTCCGAACGGTGTAGACCTCGATCCCGGACGGCCTGGACGCGCCGCCCGACCGGTCGAGTCGCAGCTGGGTGCCGATGAGCAGAACGGGCTCTCCGTCGCGGGAGACGCGTTGCCAGGCGACGCGGCCGTCCCGGACCGCCTGCCGCAGCTCCGGGGTGAGCGGGTCCGCCACCGTCAGGCCCTGCGCTCGCAGGTCGTGGTAGAAGACCACCGCGTAGCCGTCCCGGCCGGAGAGACGCTGAGCGAGCATGTCGAGGTCGCGCTGGGTGGGCGGCAGCTGGTGGAGCGGGTAGACCGTCGCGAGTTCGTTGGTCAGTGACACCACCGCGGCGTCCTGCGCCTGTTGCAGGATGACCCGCCGGGCCTGGAAGTAGCTGCCGCTGGCGACCACCGCCGTGGTGGTGAGCCCGAGCAGCGCGAAGGCCAGCAGCAGCCGGAGCCGCAGCCCCGAGGCCCGACCGACGGCTCGGCGCCAGCCGCTCACAGCGGCCCGAACCGGTATCCGAAGCCGCGCACCGTCTGGACGAAGACCGGCGCCGACGAGTCGTCCTCGATCTTCGCGCGCAGCCGCTGCACGCAGGCGTCCACCAGCCGCGAGTCGCCGAGGTAGCCGTGCTCCCACACCGCCTCCAGCAGTTGCTGGCGACTGAGCACCCGGCCCGGGGTGTGCGAGAGTTCGAGCAGCAGGCGCAGCTCGGTCGGCGCGAGGCTGACCGGCACCCCGGCCTTGCTGACCACCAGCGCTTCCCGGTCGATGCTCAGGGCGGCGTGCTGTTCCGGGCCGGACTTCTCGCCGCCGGCCCGCCGCGACTCGCCGCTGGTCCGCCGCAGCACCGCGCGGATCCGCGCCTCGAGCACCCGGGCCTGCACCGGCTTGACCACGTAGTCGTCGGCGCCCGCCTCCAGGCCGGCCACCACGTCCATGTCGTCGTTGCGGGCGGTGAGCATGATGATCGGCAGGTCGCCGAGGGCCCGGATCCGACGGCAGACCTCGAACCCGTCCATCCCTGGCAGCATGAGATCGAGGATCACGACGTCGGACGGGGCCGCGTGCAGCCGCTCCAGCCCCTGCTCGCCGGTTGCCACGGCCATCACCGTGTGTCCCTGTCGCGTCAGTGCCAGCTGGAGTCCGTCACGAACCGTCTGGTGATCTTCGATCAGCAGGACTCGGGACATGTCGCCAAGTATCGCACCACGGGAAAAGCTCGCATTCTCCTCATTTTCGTACATCGGGCCGGCCGCGCGATCCCTCCCCCGCGCCCAGCAGGAGCACCGCCGAACCCACGGCCAGCATCGTCGACCCGGTCACCGCCACGATGGCGATGAGCGGCCCGCGGTCGACCGATTCGGTCAGGCCCGGCCCGACCGCCAGAAGCACCCACACCAGCACGACCAGGCCCAACGCCGCCTCGACCAGCCCACCCGGCACCCGACCACCGAACGACCCGCCACGCGGTTCGATCTCGCCGGAGGGTCCGGCCGCACCGTGCGGCTCGATGCCGCCGCACGGGCCACCCCCAACCCGCCGATGCTCCAGCGCGGCCGCGGCCAGGCAGAACAACGCCACGCCCAGCAGGACGCCGCCGAGCGCGTCACTGAACCGGTGCCACCCCGCGATCATGGTGGCCGAGGCGACCACCGAGACACCCACCGCACCGGGTACCGCGAGCCACCGGCGCGCCCACCCGGGCAGGACCAGCATGAAGGCCAGCAGCAGCGCCGTCGCGGCGACGACGTGGCCGCTGGGAAAGCTGTTGTGGGTGGTCGAACTCTCGACCTGGAGATCCGGCCGAGGCAGCACCGACTTGGCCGCTCCGGCCACCGCCACCGCGCAGAGCACCAGGCCGACGGCCACCACACCGGCCACCGGGCGCCGGCGGAGCAGCGCCACCAGCAGCACCGCGCCGAGCAGGGCAGCCAGCAGCAGCGGGTTGCCGAAGTGGGCCAGCACGGTCTTGGCCGGACCCACCAGCGCGGTCTGCTGCTGGTAGCCGCCGCCCCGCTCGGCGCGCGGCAGAAGCAGGCCGTCCAGCCACTGACCGACCCGGGTGAAGAGAAAAAAGAGACAGGTCAGTCCCAGGGCGAACAGGTAGCAGAGCGCAGCGCCGAACAGCGGTCGCCCGGGGTACGCGGCCGTCCGGCCGGACGGCCGCCGTCGCGCGGCGGGCGGGGCCGGCACGGGCCGCCGGCCGAGAGAGTGCAGCGATCCGGGTTGCATACCGGCCATCCTCGGTCGGGCACGTCCGGGTGCCGTCCGGGAATTGTCTTCGTTCTGTCACAGTTTCCGGTCGGCCGCCGATCAAGTCGGGTGACCGCGGAACCCGTAGCGGTCACCCGTCACCGAGCCAGGGCAGGATTGGCTGATGACCACCACCGACCTGCCTCCCGCGATCCGGGCCTTCATCGAGGCGACCAACCGCGGCGACTCGGCCGCCTTCGTCGAAGCGTTCACCGACGACGCGTACCTCAACGACTGGGGCCGCGAGTTCCGCGGCCGCGACGGCGTACGCGACTGGGACGGCAGCGACAACATCGGCGTGCAGTCGCACTTCGACCTCGTCGCGATCGAGCCCGGCCCCGACCCCGACAGCTACGTCGTCACCCTCACGGTGTCCGGCAACGGCTACAACGGCACCGGCCCGATGGCCATCCAGCTGCGCGACGGCCTGATCGCGAGCCTGCGCATCGGCTGACGCGCGCCCGTCTACGCGTTGCGGCCGGCCCGCAGTTGCTCGACCAGCCGCCCCGCGAACGACTCGGCCGCCGGCGCGACGGCGCCCTGCGCGATGCCCACCTGGGCGAAGGTGCTGTCATCGCCGTACGGTGAGACGCGGACCTCGACGAAGAGGTTGCCGTCGCGCAGGTAGAGCACATGCTGGCTGTCGTCGTGCGCCTGGGACATCAGCTCCACCCCGGGCAGCGAACCGGCGGTGGTTTCCTTGACCAGCCGGGTGTCGTACGCCAGGCGTGCGCCCTCGGGCGACCGGTAGGTCGCCAGCCCCACCGCGACCAGCACGTCGAACCGCTTGCCCACGCCGTAGCTGCGCAGGCACTGGACACCGCCGGTGAACTGGAAGTTGGCCGGTCGGCGCCAGTTGTTCGAAACCTCCTCCACCACGGAGAGCGGCAGCGCCGGCTTCAGGCCGTCGAAGTCGATCTGCGAGCAGAGCTGCGCCGTCAGGACGTACTGCGGGATGGCGGCGGCGGTCGACGGCGACGGTGCCTGCGACGGGGGCACGCTCGCCGGCGCCGACGGGCTACAGCCCCCGAGGACGAGCCCGGCGGCCAACAGGGCCACAATAGGGGTACGCATCGCAGCTCCAGGTTCAGGGAGCGCCATCCTACGAAGCGGAGATCGCTTTCGTGGCCCCATGCCGAGCTCCGGTCACGCCGTCCGGCCGCGCCGGTGACGAGACGCGCGGGCGGCCCGGCTGGTGACCAGCCGGGCCGCCCGATCGGTCGTACGGTCAGCCGCCGAGGCTCGCGGCCGCCGAGGCGATCGCCGAGGCGAAGTAGCTGACCTGGGTGTAGACGCCCGGGTAGTTGGGGCGGGCACAGCCATTGCCCCAGCTGACGATGCCGACCTGGATCCACGCGTTGTTGGCGTCGCGGCGGAACATCGGACCGCCCGAGTCACCCTGGCAGGTGTCCACTCCGCCGCTGGCGTAGCCGGCGCAGATCTCCTCGGCGGGGATGATCTGGCCGCCGTAGTAGGAGTTGCAGGCCGAGTCGCTGACGAACGGGACGGTGGCCTTGAGCAGGTAGCGCTGCTGCGCGCCGCCTTCCCGGGCGGCGCCCCAGCCCGCGACGGTGAAGGTGCCGCTGTCGTAGGCGGTGGTGTTGGCGATCTTCAGCGTGCTCAACCCGGTGACCGGCGTAGCCAGCCGGATCAGCGCCCAGTCCCGGCCGTTGCCGTTGTAGCCGGGGGCCCGGTAGACGTAGTTCGAGCGCACGGTGATCCGGCTCGACGACTGCAGGTCGACCACTCCGAGGGTCGCGGTGATGCTGGTGTTGGCGCCGGTGGCACCCACGCAGTGCGCCGCGGTGAGGACCAGCCGCGAGCTGTACAGGGCGCCGCCGCAGCCCATCGAGAGCCGCACCATGAACGGGAACTCGCCCTGGGCGGCGCGGGTGCCACCGACGACGTTCGGCGTGACCGTCGGGTCGGCCGCGGCGGCGGGCGCCGCGAGAGTGAGGCTGCCCGCGGTCACCGCAGCCAACGCGGCGGCCAACAGGCCGGTGAGGGTGCGCCAGCGAACCATACGTTCCTCCGCATCAGGACCGGCACGCCTCGGGTGCGCACCTGCTTCAAGATTGCGGCAATCATATTGAGATCAATGGATCGGTTGGGCATATCCTCTGGGTCGTATCCCGACGTTATGGAAGCCGGCTGCGTCCTAGTAGCGGCTGCCCTCCGGGGCGGGCAGGGCGTCCAGCTCGGCCAGTTCCGCCGGGCCGAGTTCGAGGTCGCCGGCCGCGACGTTGTCGAGCAGGTACGTCGGCGTCTTGGTGCCGGGGATCGGCACCACGTACCGGCCCTGAGCGACCACCCAGCCCAGCGCGACCTGGGCGGGGGTCCGACCGGCGTCGTCCGCGATCTCCCGCACACGAGCGGCGATGCTCAGGTTCGCGCGCAGCGCCTCCTGCTGGAAACGCGGCAGGCCGCGGCGGAAGTCGTCCTCGGGCAGGTCGTCGAAGGAGGTGAAGCGGCCGGTGAGGAAGCCGCGGCCCAGTGGGGAGAACGGCAGGAAGGCGATGCCCTGCTCCGCGCAGTACGGCACCACCTCGGCCAGCGGGTCGCGGGTCCACAGCGACAGCTCGGACTGCACGGAGGCCACCGGGTGCACCGACTGCGCGCGCCTGATCTGCTCCACGCTCACCTCGGAGAGGCCGACCTGCCGCGCCTTGCCCGCCGCGACGACCTCCGCCATCGCCCCCCAGGACTCCTCGATCGGCACCTGCGGATCGACCCGGTGCAGCTGGTAGAGGTCGACGTGCTCGGTGCCGAGTCGGCGCAGGCTCTCGTCGATCGACGCGCGGATGTGCTCGGGGCGGCCGTTGGGCGCGATCCTCGGCGAGTTGCCCGGCCCACCGGTCGGCGAGGTCACCACCAGGCCGACCTTGGTGGCCAGCACGGCGCGGTCGCGGTGACCACCGGCCAGCGCCCGGCCGACCAGACGCTCGTTCGTGTACGGACCGTAGACGTCCGAGGTGTCGATCAGCGTGGCGCCCAGATCGAGCGCCTGCCGGATGACCGAGATCGACGTGTCGTCGTCCCGCGCGGCCTTGAGGTCGTAGCCGTGGCTCATTCCCATGCAGCCCAGGCCGATCACGGCGATCTCGGGGCCGTTCTCGCCGAGCGTGGTGGTACGCATGGCGGCAACGCTAGCGCGGCCCCGGCGGTCCGCCGGTCGCCGCTGTCACCTGTGGTCCGCTACACCAGGTCGCGCCGCTGCGGCGGAAGTTGCTCGGGACGACTGCCGGGCGCCTCGGTGCCGGCGGGCCGGCCGCCGCCGCGGGTCACCAGATAGCCGAAGGCCGCGGCGGTGAAGAACATGACGATTCCGTAGACGGCGCCCGGTACGGCCATCTGGGTGCTGTTGAGCAGCGCCGGGCTGAGCGCGATCGTGATGGCCAGGGTGCTGTTGTGGATGCCGATCTCGAACCCGGCCGCCGTCGCGGCCCTCCGGTCGACCCCGGCCGCCCGCGGCACCCCGTAGCCGATCGCGAGGCTGATCAGGTTGAACACGAGCACGGCCAGACCGACCGAGACGAAGTAGTCGGCGATGTTCTCGCGCTCGCCGAGCACGGCGCCGGCGATCACCGCGACGAGCACGACCACGGACAGGATCCGCACCGGGCGGTTCAGGCGTTCGGCGACGCGGGGCGCCCTGGCCCGGACCAGCATGCCGATCGCGACCGGGATGAGCACGATGGCGAAGACCTGCAGCACCTTGTCGAACTGCAGGCCGATGCTCGTCGCGTCGGCGAGGAAGTGGGCCGCCGACAGGTTGACCACGATCGGCAGGACGAACACGGCGATCACCGAGTTGATGGCGGTCAGGGTGATGTTCAGGGCGACGTGCCCGCCGAACAGATGGCTGTAGAGGTTGGCCGTGGTGCCGCCGGGCGAGGCGGCCAGCAGCATCATCCCGACGGCCAGCTCCGGTGCCAGGTCGAAGGCGAGCACCAGGCCGAAACAGATCACCGGCAGCACCACCACCTGGCACACCAGCGCGATGACGGCGGCCCTCGGATGCTGGGCCACCCGACGGAAGTCCTCGGTGGTCAGCCCGAGACCCAGGCCGAGCATGATGATGCCGAGGGCGATGGGCAGACCGATCAGGGTCAGGGCCGAGTCCATGACACCACATCGTTACCACCGGGTAACGCCCCCACAATCCCCCATCCGGCTCGGCACGACCGCCGGCCGCCGACCCCGTGGGCGGCGACCGTGCCGGCGGCTGAGACGATCCGGCGGGCGCGCCGCTACCGGGCGGCGGGCGCCGACTGTGTCTACCCGATCCTGCTGCGCGACGAGACCGAGATCGCCGAGCTCGTCGCGTCCGCCGGCGTGCCGGTCAACATCCTCGCCGGCAAGGGGTTCACCGTCGCCCGGCTGGCCGGGCTCGGCGTGGCCCGGATCAGCTTCGGCGCCCAGCTCTACCAGAGCACCCGAGCCCACCTCGCCGGCCTGATCGGCGATCTCGCCAACCCTCGCTGAACCGCTGCCGGAGCCGTCGCGGGCGACTTCGGCAGCGGTCCACGCTCACCGCCATCGTTCTTCCAACGGAGCGAAGGTGTGGACCGCCGGCCTCGGCACTGAGAAGATACTTGCGCTCTCAGTGCAGAAACTGGGTCCACACCTGGAGGATCGATGCGTTCTCGTCGCCGAAGAGTGCTCGCCCTGATGGCCGGGGCCGCGCTCGCAGCCGGCCTCGCCGTCGCCGCCGTCCCGTCCGCCGCCGAGGCCGGCACCGCCGGGTACCGCCCGGTGATCTTCGTGCACGGCAGCGCCGGATCGGCGTCGCAGTTCCAGACCCAGGCCAAGCGCCTGGCCAGCAACGGCTACCTGATCGACATCATCGAGGCGCACGAGTACGACTCGCCGAACATCGCCACGATCCTGCCCCAGGTGTACGCGGGGCTGGACGCGCGCATCTCCCGCCTGCTGACGGCGACCGGCGCCGACAAGGTCGACCTGCTCGCGCACTCCCTCGGCACCTTCGTCCTGCAGGGCTACCTCACCAGCTCGCCGGCCCGGGCCGCCCGGGTCGCGCACTACGTGAACCTGGACGGGCGTGTCGCGGCGGCACCACCGGGTGGCGTGCCGACGCTCGCGATCTGGGGCGAGGGCGACCCGGCCCGGGCCATCGTGGGCGCGACGAACGTGCGCTTCCCGGAGCAGTCCCACACGCAGATCGTGTCGTCAGCGGAGTCGTTCGGCGAGGTCTTCCGGTTCTTCCGGGGCCGGGCACCACACACGACGCGGATCGTGCCCCAGCTCTTCGGCACCGCCCGGGTGTCCGGCCGCGCGGCGCTCTTTCCGAGCAACGCCGGCGTCACCGACGCGACGCTCGAGGTCTACCCGGTCAGCCCGCTGACGGGCGCTCGGCTCTCGAGCCGGCCCACGCACCGGGCGACACTGACCGGCGACGGCTCGTTCGGACCGTTCCCGGTACTCGCCACCGCCCGCTACGAGTTCGCGATCGTGCGTACCGGTGCGGCGACGCACCACTTCTACTTCCAACCGTTCCTGCGGTCCGACTCGTTCGTACGCCTGGCGACCAGCCGGCCGGGCGAGGGCCTCAGCGGCCTGGTCGACACCAGCGACCGGCACACCGCGCTGACGATCCAACGTCAGAAGGAGTGGTGGGGTGACCAGGGTGACGCCGGCGACGACCTCTGGATCAACGGTCGGTCCGTCCTGAACCCCGCGAACACACCACGCGTCAAGCGGACGATAGCGCTCTTCGCGTTCGACGACGGCAGCGACGGTGTCACCGACCTGTCCGCTCCCCTGCCGGAGTTCTTCAGCCAGACCTTCATCACCGGCATGGACGTGTTCATCCCGGCCACGCCGGCCCACCTCGGCCTCGTCTCGGTCGCGGTGGGCCATCGCGGCGGCGGTTACGACGTGGTCAACGTTCCCAACTGGAAGGCCAGCGGGCATCGGGTGACGGTGAACGTCGACGACTTCTGATCGGGAGCCGCGGGCCGGGCGCGCAGCTGGAGGAAGGTCGACTGGCGTCGTCCGCCGTCGGGGCGGAGCCGTTGACATCAGTCACTTGACTGCGACGGCAATCATGGCGGTGCGCCCTGGCGATGCGCGGGGAGCGCTACTCGTGATCCGGCGATCGCGCCTAGAGGGGACGGCATGCAGCAATCGGACTTGCTGAACGACGCCGAGCGTAAGCTTTGGGAGGCTTTCCCGCGGGGAGCGCGAGTCAACCTGGGCCACGGTGACCCGACGGCGGAGGGATTTGATCCCGACTGGTGGCACGAGGGTCGTCAAGTACGTGGCGAACTCATCGCACACCTGCTCCTAGGGCTACGTGAGGCGGAGCCTGGTTACGTGGCCCAGGTTGCACTGACAGGCGCGCGCATCATCGGCCGGCTGGACCTGTGCGCCGGTCAGACGGAGTATCAGCTTGTCCTCACGCGGTGCTGGCTTGACAAGCCCCCAAACTTGGCCAACGCGTCCACGGGACCTACCGCGTTCCGCAACACACGTCTGCCTGGGCTGATCGGATTCGAGTGGCAGACTCGTGGCTCGGTGTCGTTTGGTCAAAGTCAGAGCGGGGCTTCGGTCAGTCTCCGAGGTGCACACATCGGCGGACATTTATCATTCGAAGGCGCCACCCTGAGTAACGCCGACGGCGAGGCTCTCAGCGCCGACGGGCTGAGAGTCGATCAAGATCTAATTTGCACCAATGGGTTCGTCGCCACGGGCGAGGTCCAACTCATCGGAGCGCACATCGGGGGTCAGCTCAGGCTTAGCGGAGCCAACTTAGACAACCCCGGCGGCAACGCATTCAACGCTGACGGGCTCACGGTCGACCAAGACTTCTTCTGCAGCAATGGATTTGCTGCCACCGGCGAGGTGCGCTTCCTCGGAGCGCGCGTGGGTGGAGTGCTCTCCCTCATCGGCGCCACCCTGACCAACCCCGGCGGCGATGCCCTCAGCGCCGACCAGGTCACTGTCGACCAAGGAATGTTCTGCACCGGCGGATTTACTGCAGTCGGCGAGGTACGCCTTATCGGCGCGCACATCGGCGGGGAGGTCTTCTTCGACGGCGCCACCCTGACCAACCCCGGCGGCAACACGTTGTACGCCGACCGGCTCACCGTGGACCAGGGTATGTCCTGCACCAATTTGACCGCTGCCGGTGAGCTACGCCTCATCGGCGCGCACATCGCCGGGAGGCTTTCCTTCGATGGCGCAACCCTGACCAACCCCGACGGCAACGCGCTCATCGCCGACGGCTTGACAGTCACGCAAGGAATGTCCTGCACCGACCGGTTCACCACCGTCGGCGGCGTACGTCTCATCGGTGCGCACATCGCCGGACAGCTTTCCTTCGCCAGCGCCAGCCTGGCTCATCCGAATGAACTCGCGTTGGAATTAGAAAGCGTTGAGTGCCCATATCTGCGTCTGCCCTCACGAGTAGACGGTCACATCGACCTAAGCCGCGCCCGCTTGGGCACCCTGCACCTGCCGGCGGTAGCTAGTCAGCCGCCGACCCGATTGGCAGGGCTGAACTACACAGACCTGGACCCCGATCCCGAACCACCTGTACGGCAGCGCATCGCCTGGCTACGCCACGACCCTGCGGGCTTCCACCCTCAACCCTACGAACACCTGGCCGCCTACTACCGCAGCATCGGCCACGACCGCGATGCCCGCCGGGTCCTACTCGCCAAGCAACGCACACGCCGCCGTACGACACCCAATACCTGGCGGGCCGGGCGCTACCTTCGTCCCCTGCTAGCCATGGCTTGGCGTATCCCCGGTTGGCTCAGCGACGGTCTCTCCGGCTACGGATACGTTCCCTGGCGGGCCTTTTGCTGGCTGGTTATCGCCGTCGTCGCAGGAGCGGCGCTTCTGCGCGACACCGCCCCCGCCGTACCCGCCGACGACGGCAACGTCAACGCGCTACTACTCGCCTTGGACGCCACCGTGCCGACCGCACCCTTCGGCATTCGGAGAGATCTCGCCCTCACCGGCATTCACTACGCCGTAGCGTTCAGCCTGCAGATCCTCGGCTACGCCCTCGTGCTAGCGGTGCTTCCGGCTGTCAGCCGTACCCTGAGCCGCACAGATAAGTAGCCCTGGCTGGAACCCCAGCCGCTCTGCTCACCTTCAACAAACACCGCCAGCAGGCCGGGCGTCCGGCGCTGAAAATTGGTAGGCGGCTGTCGTGAACTCCGACCTCGATCCGAGCATCACACCTGACACCTGCGATATGACTGCGGTGGAGGGAGTTCTCATGCGCCTCAAGTTGCTGACGGCCGTGCTCGGCTTCTCGATGGTCGGCGGTTGCGCGTCCGGCGTGGATCGGGTCGGCGGAGACGCCGGACCGGCCGGCAGCCCGGCGACAACCTCGACCGCCGGCTCGACCCCGGCGGCGACGTCGACGTCCACGCCTGCGTCGCCTTCCAGGACTCCGGCAGGCGTCAGGACTCCGGCAAGCGCGTCGAAGAGCCCTACCCGGCCGGCTACCGGGGGACGGGGTGAGATCCGCCGAACCGACTGGTCGAACGTCTCACTCGCCGACATGAACTTCCTCGATCTCGGCGATGCGGAATTCCACAACGGCGAAGCCTCGTTCGGCTACAACAGCTGCACGATGCTGCCCGGCGGCGCACGTCCGTTCTACGCGGATTTCATCGCCGAGGAACCGGCGAACAGCCTCGCCACCGAGGACGCGCTCGTCCTCGTCGAGTGCGGGGGTGACGGCATGCACCAGGCCCTCCTCGTGGTCCAGCTCGAATACGACCGGAAGACCCGCTACGAGCATTCCTTCATCGAGGCCGACATCCCGCCGGGGCCCGGCAGGAGAATGACCTTCACCAGCTACTCCGTGGAACGGGGCGTCATCGTGACCACCGTCAAGAAGGCCGACGGCGGCACCGAGAAGCGTCGCTACCGGTACGACGGCGGATCGAGATGGGTCAGGATGTAGCTGGGCTCATACCTCCGGCGCCAACGAGTTCCCGGTCCGGAGACTGCGAATGATCTCCTCGGTGTGATCGACTCCATCGACCTGTCGGACCTGGACGTAGAGGGCGTATCCGACCGTGGTGGCCGACATGATGGCCTCGCTGAAGGAGATCGAGGTGCCACCGCAGCCGCTCCAGCGCCGCACGTGGGCCGTCCAGGAGCCGATGGTGAACCGCCGGTCAGGCTCCTGGACGCACCCGGAATGGTCGGGCAGGGCGGGAACGCCGGTGCGCAACGCCCTGCTGGCACCGACGAAGACGCCCGGAACGGCGCTGGCCGGATCGGAATAGGTGGTCAGGTTGCTGCCGACGAGCAGGCCGGGCGCGTGGCCGGCAGGAAGGCGAATCGCCTGCGGGTTCCAGCCCGAGGCTCTGAGCTGCTTGGCCCAGGTCACCGGCACCGACACCGACAGGCCACCGGTGTCGTCGGCTACCCGTACCCACCTGAGACCGGTCGGAGGCGCGGAGGCGGCGGCGGTGCCGGCTGACCCGACCGCCGCGACCAGCGCGGGCACGAGCAGGAGTCGACGAATGCGGACGCGCGGCCGGACGGGCGCCGCCGCCGCGGTGTCCAGCGCATCGGCGAAGGCGAGGGCGGACGGCCACCGTTTCCCCGGGCTGGGCTGGAGGGCCCGCAACACCACGGGGTCGACTCGGGGCGGCACGCCGGCGCGCACCTTCGACGGTCGTGCCACCGGCATGGCGGCCGCCGATGCCACGTCCCGCACGGATGCCGGCAGGGTGGGTGGCCGCCCGGTGAGCATGTGGTACGTCAGCGCGCCGAGGGCGTACACGTCGGCCCGGGCGTCGATGCCACCACCGACGCGGGCCTGCTCCGGCGCCATGTATCCGGGCGATCCGGCGACGACGGTGAACCCGGACGCATGCGCGAGCGCCTTGGCCAACCCGAGATCGCCCACCAGTACGCGCTCCGCGGGTCCGGCCCCCGCGAAGAGTACGTTCGACGGTGTGAGGTCGCGATGAACGACGCCGAGCTCGTGCAGCATCGCCACCCCCCTCGCGAGTTCGGCGGCGATCCGCATCGCCTCTGGCGGTGGCAGCGGTCCGGCGCTCAGCCGCTCCGCGAGGGTGCCGCCGGAGGCATACGTCATCACCAGGTAGGGGCGCCCGTCGGGCAGCTCGCCCACGTCGAGCACGCGGACCAGCCGATCCGACTCGGCCCGCCGCATGATGCGGGCCTCCTCGGTGAACCGGGCCCGGATGTCCGACTGGTGCGCCCAGTTGTCGGCCAGCACCTTCACCGCGACCGGCGTACGCAGGACATCGTCGTCCGCGAGCCACACGGTGGCGAAGGCACCGGATCCGAGGCGCCTCCGGACCCGATAGCGGCCGATGAGCTCAGGCATCAACACCCACCGCAGTGTAGGCCCGCGCCACATCGCCAACCGCGAGATGACGGCTCGACGACACAGTTCATGAGATGGCAGACGCATGGCGCGTAACACCGAGATCGAGGAACTGGCCCGCGAGGCCGCAGCGGGTGACACTCACGCGCTCGACACCTTGCTCACCCGGATCAGGCCGGACGTACTCCGGCAGTGCGGGCGGCTTCTGCTCTGTCGCCAGGACGCCGAGGAGGCCTGCCAGGACGCGCTGCTTCAGGTGGCGCAGGGCATCACCCGATTCGAGGGGCGGTCACGATTCTCGACCTGGCTGTACATCGTGGTCGCCAACTGCGCTCGGCAAACCTATCGATCGCTGAAGCGGCGCGCGGCCGAGCAGGCCGGTTCGGAGCTGCTGATGGACAGCCCCGACCCGCGCACCACCAGCGTCATCGCCGGCTCCCGGCTCGATCTGCTGGACGCGCTGGATCGCCTGGAGTCGCAGCGGCCCGACCTGGTCACCGCGTTCGTGCTGCGGGACCTGTGCCAGCTCGACTACGCCGAGATCGCCCAGCAACTCGACGTACCCGTCGGCACCGTGAAGTCACGGGTCCACCACGCCCGCCAACACGTACGCCGCTCGCTGGAGGGCGAGTGACCCGCGAGTGGCTGCGTCAGGCACGACCCGCGGCGTGCCCGCGCGCCAGGCGCGGCACCAGCGTCGTGCCGCCCACGAACAGCAGTCCGGCGACCGACAGCAGCGCGCCGACCCACGCCGTTGCCAGGTACCCGTGGCCGCCCGCGATCACGACGCCGCCCAGCCACGCCCCGATCGCGTTGGCCAGGTTGAGCGCGGAGTGGTTCGACGAGGCCGCCAGCGCGGGCGCGTCCGGCGAGGCTTCCATGAGCCGGATCGTGAGGCCCGCGCCGAGCACCTGACACACCAGCCCGATCGCGAAGATGAGCAGCACGGCGGCGACCGGTGACGAGGCGGTGAGCGCGTAGAGCGCGAGGACCGCGGTCATCGCGACGAGCGAGCCGATGAGCGTGCCCAGCGCCGACCGGTCCGCCAGCCGCCCGCCGAGCAGCGCGCCGACGGTCATCCCCAGGCCGAAGACGGCGAGGACCCACGGCACCGCCCGGGTCGGTAGCCCCGCGACATCGGTGAGGGTCGGCGCGACGTAGCTGTAGACCGCGAACATGCCACCGAAGCCCACGGTGCCGGTGAGCAGCGCGATCCACACGTGTACCCGGCGGAACGCACCCAACTCCCGGGCGATGCTGGCGCCGGGCACGGCGGCCACGGGCGGCACCCACCGCCGGACGGCAAGGATCGTCACGACGCCGATGGCGGCAACCAGCGCGTACGAGGCGCGCCAGCCGAACACCTGCCCGGCGAGCGTGACGAACGGTACGCCGACGATGTTGGCCACGGTCAGCCCGACCATCACGCGACCCACTCCCCGGCCCTTGCGGTCCGGCGGGACGAGCCCGGCCGCCACGACGGAGGCGATGCCGAAGTACGCGCCGTGCGGCAGACCGGTCAGGAACCGGGCGCCGACCAGCGTCCAGACGCCCGGCGCGAGAGCGGTCAGCGCGTTGCCCACCACGAAGGCGAGCATGAGCACGAGCAACAGTCCGCGCCGCGGCACCCGGGCCGCGAGGGCCGCGATGACCGGCGCGCCGACGACGACCCCCAGGGCGTACGCGGTGATGCCGTGCCCCATCACCGGGATGGAGACGTGCATCTCGTCGGCCATCTGGGGCAGCAGGCCCATGGTGGCGAACTCGGTGGTGCCGATGCCGAAGCCGCCGATCGCCAGCGCGAACAGCGCCGCCCCGGCCGGACCGCGTGCGTCGGGCGCGTCCTGCCGCGTGGGTCGGACCTGGGTGGTGCTCACGATGATGATGTCTCCGCTCGTCATGGCGTTGCCGCCCCGCGTAGGGACCGAATTTCCACGACGGTATGGAGGCGGGGCTCGGGCCATGGTGCCCCTCGGTTGTTACCGATCACTCAACGAGAGGTGGCCGGGTGACGCGAATTACCTGCGGAACCGGCAGTCGCCGGGCCCGCAATATGTAGCGCAACTTAACGGAGATGCAGAATCTGTCGCTTGTCCTACCAATGTCGGGAGCGGCACCGTTCAGGTGGACTGATCAAGGAGATTCACGGTGAACGGTGTCAGTGGCAGGACGTGGGCGTCGGCGCGGATCGGCGTGCTCGCGCTGTTGTGGGGATCGACCTTCCTCTGGATCGAGCTGGCACTGGACGCGCTGACCCCGGTGCAGGTGACCCTCAGTCGGTGCGTGCTCGGGTCGGCCGCGCTGCTGGTCGCCTGCCTCGCTTCCGGTCGGCGGCTGCCCCGGGACCGGGCGACCTGGGGTCACCTCGTCGTGGCCGCCTTCCTCTGCAACGCCCTGCCCTTCGCCATGTTCAGCATCGGCCAACAGAGCATCGACTCCGGTCTGGCCGGCGTGCTGAACGCGACCACCCCGCTGTGGGCGCTGCTGATCGGCGTCCTGATCGGCGCCGAGCGCGGGCTGCGGCCGGTCCGGTTGGTCGGGCTCCTCCTCGGATTCGCCGGGGTCGTGCTGATCTTCGCGCCGTGGCGGACGACGGGGCCGGTCGGCTGGGGCGCGCTCGCCGTCCTCACGGCCGCGGCCAGCTATGCCGCCGGCTTCGCGTTCATGGCCCGCAACTTGGTCGGCAGGGGCATCCCCACCATCTCACTGTCCGCGGCGCAGCTCGTCGCGGCGACCGGTCTGACCGCGCTGACCCTGCCGGCCGGCGGCCTGCCCGTGCCCGAGATCGGCCCGAAGACCCTGATCGCGGTGGTGATCCTGGGCGTCGTCGCCACCGGAATCACCTTCCACCTCACCTATCGGACCATCGCCGCCGAGGGCGCCACCAACACGGCGACGGTCGGCTATCTGCTGCCGGTCGTCTCGGTGGCGCTCGGAGTCGTCGTCCTCGACGAGGCATTCAGCCTGCGGACGGCGGCGGGGATGGCGGTCGTACTCGTCGGGGTCGGCCTCACCCGTTGGCGGCATCGGTCGCCGGCACCGGCGGTGAACCCCGGGTCGGGTCGCCGAGAGCGTCCCACTCCTCAGCAGTGGCCGGAAACGGCTGCCAGTACGGCAGGTAGAACGGCCGCCACGCCGGAGTGACCATCGAGAAGGACGCCAACTCCGGGTCCGCGAGCATGCGGTAGACGAACTCCGTCATCGACATGTCGAACCGGTGCCACGGATGAGGAGGGTCGTGCCGAGCCACCACCGGCCACCGCTCGGGCTGCACGGAGCGATCCGCGAGCCAGTAGTACTGACCGCCGGACGAGTCGTGACCCCACTCGATCAGCCCAGGGCGCACGCCGGGCTCGTACAGCTCGTAGGGGGCGTACCAGTCCGCCCGGGAGTCGTCATGCTCGCTCAACCAGTGCCGCATGGAATTCCACCACCGGAGCATCGACGTCGAGTCGTGATCGGTGGTCGGTCGCAGCAGGTCAAGGTGCGCCATGAAGAGGCCCGGCACGAACCGCCGGCACAACTCCTTGAAGTCCCCGGGCAGCGTGACGCCGAGTTCGGCCTCCACCCGCTCCCAGCCGGCACCACCCGCAGCCTCGTGGCGCCATCCGGTGACGTCGACGATCCGGTCGATCCACGTCAACTGATCGTTCACGCCGGCAAGGTAACAGCACGGGCGGACAGACCGCGCCCGCCGGCCGAGGACATCGTTCGGCCTGGGCCAACCAGCACCGTTGGTGAGGGCACGCCCTACCCCGGTGGCGCACGCGTTGAGCGCTCACGACGGGCAGCATGAGGAGTAACAGCCGCTTCGACCCGGGTTATCTCACCTACTGTGAGCGAGGGAGCCCGGAGCGTGAGGGAGAGCGCATGCGATCGAGGTGGGGTCGATATCTTCTGCTCTGCAGTGCCGCGGGGATGACGGTGGCGCCGTGGCTGGCCGACTGGAATCGACGCCACACCTTCGGGCCAGGTTACGGGCCGCACGCCCGCTGGCACGGCACCGCGGAGGTGGTCGGAGTGAGCGCCTCGGGCCTGGTGATGCTCTGGCTGCTCACCCGGGCGGTACGCCACGATCGGAGGCTGGCGACCGGGATGGCCGCGCTGCTGCCGCTGCTGCGTTACGGCGCCTTCAACCTGACCCTCGCTGTGCCGGGCACGTCCCCCGACGAGGAGGGCGGTCCCCCGATCCGGCTTCTCGGACTGCCCGCCTCACTGGTCACCCAGGACGCCCTGATCGCGCTCGCGCTCGGCGGATACCTACTCGAACGGCACGCCGAACGGCTCTGAGCCCCCTTTCATGGGGCGTCACAGCGGCCCTCAGCGGGCCGTGCCGGCCCGGCGCTTGTTGTAGACGTCGAAGGCCACGGCGACGAGCAGGACGAGCCCCTTCACCACCGACTGCGTCGACTGGTCGACCCCCATCAGCTGCATGCCGTTGCTCATCACCGCCATGATCAGACCGCCCACCATCGCGCCCACCACGGTGCCCACCCCGCCGGTGACCGCTGCGCCACCGATGAAGGCGGCGGCGATCGCGTCGAGCTCGAACATGTTGCCGGCTGCCGGCTGCGCCCCGTTGGACCGCGAGGAGTAGATGACGCCGGCCACCGCTGCCAGGAAGCCCATGTTGACGAACATCCAGAAGTTGACCGTGCGGACCTTCACCCCCGACAGCGCCGCGGCCGAGAGATTGCCGCCGATCGCGTAGACCTGCCGACCGAAGACGGTACGCCGGGTGAGCAGGCCGTAGACCAGCACCAGGACCGCCAGCACGATCAGCACGATCGGAAGCCCACGGGCGTGCGCCAACTGCCACGCGAAGTACATGATCACCGCGCCGACCACGGCGACCCGGGCGACGAACAGCGGGAACGACTCGACGGGCTGCTGGTACCGGATCCGCGCGACGCGGGTGCGGAAGCCGCTCACCGCGTACCCGGCCACGGCCACGGCGCCGATGAGCAGCGTGAACGCGTCGTAGCCCTGCCCGCCGAGCAGGCCGTTGAGGAATCCCGCCGCGACGCGCTGGTACTCGGCCGGGAACGGCGACAGCGAGATGTTGTCGAGCACGCGCAGGGTGAGACCGCGGAACAGCAGCATCCCGGCGAGGGTCACGATGAAGGCCGGGATGCCGACGTACGCCACCCAGAAGCCGTGCCACGCGCCGACCGCGACGCCGACGACCAGCGCGGCCAGGATGCCGACCCACCACGGGTAGCCCTGCTGGATCACCAGGACGGCGGAGACCGCGCCGGTCAGCGCCACCACCGACCCCACCGACAGGTCGATGTGCCCGCCGATGATCAGGATGACCATGCCGATCGCGAGCACCAGGATGTACGAGTACTGCAGGACGACGTTGGTGATGTTCCCGGGGCTCAGCGACACCCCGTCGGTCAGGATCGCGAAGAGGGCGACGATGACGACCAGGGCGACGTAGATCCCGCTCTGCCGCAGGTTGTTCAGCACCAGCGCCCGCAGGTCGCTCGTCCCGGTGTGCAGGGCGGCGGCCGACGTGCCGTCGGGGGGCGTCGGGCGCTCCGTCGAGGGAGTCGTGGTGCTGGTCATCCGATGAGCTCCTTGTCCTTGGTCATCAGCTCCATGAGGCTCTCCTGGGTCGCCTCGCTCGCCGGCAGCTCACCGGTGATCCGGCCGGCCGCCAGGGTGTAGATGCGGTCGCACATCCCGAGCAGCTCCGGCAGTTCGGAGGAGATGATGATCACCGCCTTACCGTCGGCCACCAGCCGATTGATGATCGTGTAGATCTCGTACTTCGCCCCGACGTCGATCCCGCGTGTCGGTTCATCCAGGATCAACACGTCCGGGTCGGTGAACAGCCACTTCGACAGCACGACCTTCTGCTGGTTGCCCCCGGAGAGCTTGCCGACCACCGCCATGACGCTGGGCGCCTTGATGTTCATCTCCCGCCGGCTCTGCTCGGCGACCTTGATCTCCTCATTGCCGTTGACCCAGCCCAGCCGAGCCAGCCTGGCCAACGCGGCGGCGGAGACGTTGCGGCGGACGTCGTCGATGAGGTTCAGGCCGAACCGCTTGCGGTCCTCGGTCACGTAGGCGATGCCGTGGTCGATCGCCTCGCTGACGGTACGGGCGTGGACCTCCCGCCCGTGCATGAGCAGCCGCCCGCTGACGTCGCGGCCGTACGACCGGCCGAACACGCTCATCGCCAGCTCGGTCCGGCCAGCCCCCATCAGCCCCGCGATGCCGACGACCTCACCGGCCCGCACGGACAGGCCGACGCCCTCGACGACCATCCGGTCCTGGACCGGATGTCGCACCGTCCAGTCCTCGATCCGTAGCACTTCCGCGCCCGGCGACGACTCCCGGTCGGGGTAGAAGCTGTCCAGGTCACGCCCGACCATGCCTCGGATGATCCGTCCCTGGGTCACCTCGTCGGCGCGCATGTCGAGGGTCTCGACGGTACGTCCGTCGCGGATGACGGTGGTCGAGTCGGCGATGGCGGTGATCTCGTTGAGCTTGTGGGAGATCATGATGCAGGTGATCCCCTGGTCCCTGAGCTGCCGCAACAGGTCGAGCAGGTGAGCCGAGTCGACCTCGTTGAGGGCGGCGGTCGGCTCGTCCAGGATGAGCAGGCGCACCTTCTTCGACAGCGCCTTGGCGATCTCCACCAGTTGCTGCTTGCCCACCCCGAGCTGGATGACCGGGGTGACCGGATTCTCGTGCAACCCGACGGACGCCAGCAGCTCCGCCGCATCGGCGTTGGCCCGGTTCCAGTCGATGAGCCCGCCGCGGCCGCGCCGCTCGTTGCCGAGGAAGAGGTTCTCGGCGATCGACAGGTACGGCACCAGGGCGAGTTCCTGGTGGATGATGACGATGCCGTTGGCCTCGCTGTCCCGGATACCCCGGAACTGCATGGGCTTGCCGTCGAAGAGGATCTCGCCGTCGTACGTGCCGGTCGGGTGGACGCCCGACAGCACCTTCATCAGGGTGGACTTGCCGGCACCGTTCTCGCCGCAGATGGCGTGGATCTCCCCCCGGCGCACCGCGAGGTTCACGTCCTCGAGCGCGGTCACCCCGGGGAAGGTCTTCGTGATGCGACGCATCTCGAGAATGGTGTCGTCCATGGTCACTGTCCTCATCGTCAGATCCGGACGCGGTACGTCGTGACACCGGGCCCGGCGGTGACCGCCGGGCCCGGTGGACGGCTCAGCCCTTGGCCTGGCCGGCGGCGACCTCTTCCGCCGTCCAGTAGCCGGAGTCGATCAACGTAGCCTTGATGTCGTCCTTGTAGACGGTCGCGATCGGCAGCAGGTAGGCCGGGACGACCTTGACGCCGTTGTTGTACGTCTGCGAGTCGTTGGCCTGCGGCTGCTTGTCCTGCAGGAACGCCTCGGCGGCATTCACGGCCTGGTCGGCCAGCAGTCGGGTGTCCTTGAAGACCGTCGAGCTCTGCACGCCGTCGTTGATCAGCTTGATCGAGGCGATCTCCGCGTCCTGGCCGGTGACCACGGGCATCTTCTTGCCCGCGGCGCCGTAGCCGGCGTTCTGCAGCGCCGTGATGATGCCGCGGGAGATGCCGTCGTACGGCGACAGGACCCCGTTGACCAGAGCGCCGTCGTTGTAGCTGGAGGTGAGCAGGTCCTCCATCCGCTTCTGCGCGGTCTCCTGCTGCCACCGCAGGATGGCCACCTGCTCGATGGCGGTCTGGCGCGACTTCACCCGCAGCGTGCCGGCGTCGACGAACGGCTTCAACGTCTCCATCGCCCCGCCGAAGAAGTACTGGGTGTTGTTGTCGTCGAGCGACCCGGCGAACAGCTCGACGTTGAACGGACCCGTCGCCGTGCCCTTCGAGCCGTCCTTGTTCTGCAGGCCGAGACCGACGAGCAGTGCGGTGGCCTGAGCGACGCCGACCTTGAAGTTGTCGAAGCTGACATAGAAGTCGACGTTCTTGCTGCCGCGGATCAACCGGTCGTACGCGATGACCGGGATCTTCGCGTCGGCGGCGGCCTGTAGCTGACCGCTGAGCGCTGTACCGTCGATCGCCGCGATGACCAGGACGTCCGCGCCCTGGGTGATCATCTGGTCGACCTGCTGCGACTGGGTGGGGATGTCGTCACCCGCGTACTGGAGGTCGACCTTGTAGCCCTTCGCCTCGAGCTTCTGCTTCACCGCGTTGCCGTCGGCGATCCACCGCTCGGAGGTCTGGGTCGGCATCGAGACGCCGATGGTCAGGTCGCCGGGCTTCTCACCGCCGGTGTCACCGCCGCCGCCGGCACCCTCACCGCTGCACGCCGCCAGACTGAGCGCCAACACCGCACCGCCGAGAGCAACCAGGAATTTCCTGCCCACGGGCGTCTCCTCTCTGGACTCCCCGCCGATCACCGGGGCTACCTGTCACCTTTCCGGGTAGTGTTAGCGCTCACATGCCGCACGTCAACACTTACTCCGAAATACCGGCGTCACGGTCTCGTAACGGAAGGGCCCGCCGGCGAAGCCCCACCCACGCCCGTCCACAACGGACATAGGTGGCAGCGGCCGACCGGCGTCGCCGGCAATCAGGGCGAGGTTACTGCCCAACCCGTACGCCAGCTAGCCCCGGTTGCGGCGATGGCCGGCGTACCCGTGCGCCGTCAGTGGCGCGGTGGGGCGACGCTACCGCGGGCGACCAGGGTCGGGGCGATGGTCTGCCGTGGCGCCCCGCCGGTGCCCGATTCGATCTGGGCCAGCAGCAGCTGAAGACTCGCCCGCGCCACCGCGTCGAAGTCCGGCCGGACGGTGGTCAGCGGCGGAATGAAGTACGCGGCCTCCGGCACGTCGTCGAAGCCGACCACGCTGATCTCGTCCGGCACCCGCCGACCGGACTCGTGCAGTGCCCGCAGCACGCCGAGCGCGAGATGATCGTTGGCGGTGAAGATCGCGGTGACCTCGGGCATCCGTGCCAACAACCGCCCACACCGGTAACCCGAGGCGGCGGACCAGTCCCCCGGCATCAACGGTGGCGGTTCCACCCCCGCGGCCAGCAGCGCCGCCCGCCAGCCTTCGATCCGACCGGCACCGTCGAACCAGTCGGCCGGCCCCGACACGTGCCAGACGGTGCGGTGCCCGGCGTCGAGCAGATGCTGGGTCGCCGCCCGGGCGCCCGCCACCTGATCCACCGTCACCAGCGGCACCGGCCGGCGCGGGTCACCGTCGACGGTGACCAGCGGGACGTCCTTGGGCAGGCGCTCCAGCGCCTCACCGGCCGACTCCACCGGCGCGATGACCACGATGCCGGCGACCCGGTGCGACAGGTGCCGCTCGACCGCCGCCGAGATGGAATGGTGGTCCAGGTTCCGCACGCTGCCCACACTGACCGCGAAACCCTCTTCCGCAGCGGTCTGGTCCAGAGCGGCCAACAGCGACGCCGGACCATAGAGGGTGGTGTTCTGTGCCACCACGCCGATGACCTGCGATCGGCCGGTCACCAACGCGCGCGCGGCGCCGTTCGGGCGGTAGCCGAGCTCGGCGATCGCCGCCCGTACCCGTAACCGGGTCTGCTCGCGGACGTTGGGGTGCCCGTTGAGCACCCGCGACACCGTCTGGTGGGAGACACCGGCCAGCCGAGCAACGTCGGTCATCGCCGGACTGCGCACGGCCATTGCATTCCTCCGCCCACGTCCGATCCGCGACCCGTCGACGTCGACTGGAGCGGCCCGGCCCGATCCCCTCGCTCAGCCCACCACACCGGTGCCGAGTGCAAGGTGATCATCGCTGAACCGCCTGCAGTCTACGTCAGCCACGGGCGGGGGCCGGGCTAGAGCGACGCGACCGTGGGGAGGGCGGCGGGGACGGCGCCCGCAGCACCGGACAGGGCCCCGATCAGGGCGGGCTCAGCATGTGATCGCTAACATCATTTCCGTCGGGGAACGGCGGTCCGATGACTGCCGACCCTGCGGGCGGCCGATCCGGCCAGGCCTGACCGCTGACATGACCGGCGGCGAGGCGCCGTACGGATCGTCGCGTCAGCGTCGGTCGTCGGCGAAGGCCGTACGTGGGTCGAGGAGCTGCCCTCGCGCGTACTCCTCGCCGAAGGCATCCGGGCCGAGCGCCTCGATCGCGGCGGCGCGCGCCTTGGCGAGGTCGGCCGCGTCGTCCGGGTCCGGGACCTGACCGAGCGACGCGAACGCGGCATCCGCGACGCCGATCATCCGCGCCGCCCGGGTGTGATCGCCCTCGGCCGAGCCGAGCGCGGCACCCGCCACGCAGACGTACGGCACGAAGTCGGCCCAGCCGTTGCGGAACACCCGCTCGCGGCCTTCGGCGAACAGCTTCCTCGCCGCGTCGAGATTGCCCAGGCCCAGCTCGCAGAACGCGAGGTTGTGATATTCCGAGTTGACCATCTTGGACTGGCCGAGCGACTCGTTGAGCGCGATGCTGTCCAGATACAGACCCCGAGCGCGGAGCAGGTCGCCGGACATCCGCGCCACGGCGGCCAGCACGTGCCGCGGCCGTTCCTCGAGGCTGCGGTCGCCGGAGCGCAGCGCGACCTCGAGAGCCTCCCGGGCCCGGGCCTCCCCGCCCGGCAGGTCCCCGCCGCGGATGGCGACCCGGGCCAGGCTGTAGCGAGCCTCCACCTCGCCCGCCGGGTCGCCGGCCGACCGGGCCCGCTCGATCTCGGCCTCGCTCATGCGCACCACGGCGTCGGTCTCACCACGGCGAAATGCCGAGCGCACGTCGTCACTGAAGTTCACGGGTCCTCTTTCACAGGGGTGCCGGTCAGGCCAGGTGCTCGACGAACGTCTAGCCGTCACCGCGCGTGGAACACGGTCCAATTCTCCACGAGACGGAAGCCCATCGACTCGTAGAGCGGGCGGCCCATCGTGCTGGCCTGCAGGTAGGCCGCGTCCGCGCCGGCGGCGAGGGCGTCGCGCAGCACGGTCTCGGTGATCGCCCGGCCCAGGCCATTGCCCCGCACGGACGGCACGACGGCGATGTTGAACACGCCGATGACGCCGGCGGTCCGCATCCCGAGCCCGGTGCCGGCGGGCAGGTCGCACTCCTCGGCCAGATAGCCGGTGATCCGGTCGGCGTCGAGCACTCCCCCGCCCATCAGCGAGCCGAAGACGCCCTCGGGAGCTTCGAAGCCCCGCGTGAGAGCCTCGGTGTAGAGGTCGCTCTCGACCCCGCCGACCTGTCGCACCAGACTCCGCTGCGCCTCGGTGGCCCGGAACACGATCTCCTCCGCGGCGCAGGCCAGCAACGGCAGGTCGCTGCGTTCGACCAGCCCGTGCCGGGCCGCGAGAGCCGCGACCTCGTCGCCCGCCTCGCCACGCACCATGATCGACCAGTGGGCGGCCTGCCGGCCGACCTCGATCGCCATCGCGTCGAGCGACCCGAGATCCGGTTCCGGCGTCGTGTCGTACGCCACGTTGAGCGTCGCGACGCCGGCCTGGGTCACCGCCGCGCGGGCGGTGCCCTGCTCGGCGTACCAGCCCTTCGGGGTCACCCCGCAGAGGAACTCGATGGCGTCGAAGTACGCCGCCGCCATCCGATCAGCGGTGGTGTTCATGGCTGTCTCCCTCGGGTTGCCGCGGCCCGCAGCAACCTAGCGGGGGCGACCCGGCACGCTCCAGGCGCGAACCCGTTCGGTGGGTGATCTCACGGCCGCCTGCGCCCGGTCGTACGTCAGGTGCTCGGCGGCTGGTCAAGGCCGACGGGCGCCTGCCGCGCGGCGATGTCGACGAACTCGTGCACCAGGGGTGACCGGTTGCTCTCGGCCCAGGCCAGGCAGACCTGGTTGGGCCGGAGGTCCTCGACGAGCAGGTGGACGACGTCGGGCCGGGTGTAGAACGTCGCCGTCGACAGGGGCAGGATCACCACCCCGCCGTACGCGGCGACGTGCTCCAGCTTCTCCTCGACCGAGTTGAGCACGGGCCGGGGGCGGGGATCGGGGTCGGCCGGCCGGTTCGGCAGGTCCCGCCACTCCGGCACCGCGTCCGGGTCCTGGAGCAGACGTTCCTCCACCAGTTCGGCGAGGCCGATCGCCCCCTTGCCGGCCAGGCGGTGATCGCTGGGCAGCACCACGACGCGGGGCTCGGTGAACAACGGGCGCAGGCGCAGGCCGCGCTGGTCGACCGGGAGCCGTACGTAGCTGACGTCGGCCCGCCCCTCGTGCACCACCTCGACCTGGTCGTTCCAGGAGGTGCGCACGACGCCGACGGACAGGTCGGGGTGCCGCTGGGCGATGGCGCGGGCCTCGGCGGTGACGATGATGCCGGGCATGAAGGCGATGGTGAACGTCGGCCTGCCGTGCGCGGCCCGGTGCACCCGCCGATGCAGTGCCTCGGCCGAGGCGAGCAGCGGGTAGGCGTCGGCCAGCAGTTGGCGGCCGGCCTCGGTCAGCACCGTGGAGCGGCGGTCCCGGACGAAGAGCTCGGCCCCCAGTTCGTGCTCGAAGGCCCGGATCTGACGCGACAGGACCGGCTGGGCGATGTGCAGCCGCGTCGCGGCCCGGCCGAAGTGCAACTCCTCGGCGACCGCCACGAAGTAGCGGAGCTTACGCAGATCGACGTCCATCCGCTCCCCCGTCCCGGTCTGCCCGTGTTCGCTCCCGAGGTTTCCCCGATACCCGCCGGGTATGACCGGGACGATACCCAACGAGCATCACAGGAGGTGAAAGAGGTCTTGGACGCGGGTGTGGTGGCCGGCGCAGGGTGGAAACCGTCTCCACCACCATCGGACAGGATCAGGAAGGACAGGACCATGGCCCTCACCGACCAGCGCGTCGTCGTACTCGGCGGAACCTCCGGGATCGGGCTCGCCACCGCCACCCTGGCCGCCCGCGAGGGCGCCCAGGTCGTGGTCGCCTCCAGCAACCAGAGCAGCGTGGATCGCGCCCTGTCGGCCCTGCCGAGGGGCAACGCGGGGTACGTCGCCAACCTCACCGACCCGGGCGACGTGTCCCGGCTCTTCGAGGGCCTCGGCCCGTTCGACCATCTGATCTACACCGCCGGCGAGCCGCTCGCGCTGATGTCCGTGGACGCCCTCGACCTGACCGCCGCCCGCGCCGCGTTCGAACTGCGCTACTTCGGCTCCCTGTCGGCCGTCAACGCGGCAGTCCCGTACCTGCGACCCGGTGGGTCGGTCACCCTCATGACCGGCACCGCCAACTACCGGCCGAGCGCGGGCTGGTCGGTGGCGGCCAGCATCACCGGGGCGATCGACGCGCTGGTCCGCGCACTCGCCGTCGAGCTCGCCCCGATCCGGGTCAACGCCGTCTCCGCCGGCGTGATCCGCTCGCCGCTCTGGGACTCGCTGCCCGACGACACCCGCGAGCAGATGTACGCCCAGCTCAGCGAAACGCTTCCGCTCGGTCGGGTGGGCGAGCCCGAGGAGGTCGCCGAGGCGTTCGTCTACCTGCTGCGGGCGACCTACGCCACCGGCACGGTGGTGACCGTCGACGGCGGCACCCTGATCGCCTGAGTCCGCAGCCGGGGCGCGGACGTCGCTGGCACGTTGCTGTGGCGCCCTCCCCGGCTCAGCCGGATCCTCCGACCAAGGCTGCGATGATCGCGGCTGGCTCGATGGTGATTGGCCGGTCGCTGACCTGCCCGTCGCCCACTTCGACGAGCCGCCACACCCCGTCGGCCCGCAGCGCAAGATCCGCCGTCACGAACGGCAGGTCGAGTTCGCCGATCAACGGTCTGAGCCAGCCCAGGTCGAGCTCGCCCGGTGGTTGGTCGTGCGGAGTGTCCGGGTGCGGGCCGATCAGGACGCAACGGCCATCCACCCACCAGGTCCGCACCTCCGCGGAGGTGAATGACTCGAATTCGCGCAGCACGAACCCGCCGACGAAGTCGTCGTCCCGCAGCTGCCGCAACCGGCTGGCAACCTTCCACGCGGCGTCCCTGTCCCCGAGGTCTGCGATGAACGCAGCCTCGTCCCAGTAGTGCTTCATCGACTTCACGTGGTCACGCACGACGGCCGGACCCGCACCGAGGGTCAGCCGGGCCTGGTCGAAGTCGGCCCGATCCGCGCTCGTGGTCCACGCCGAGCGTGGCGTCACCCCCGCCAGCGCCGGATACCACTCGGGCAACTCGTGTGCCCGTCGATACTGCTCGGCTGTCGTGCGGACCGTGACGCCTCGCTGGGCGAGCACGTGCGTGAGACGGGCATACCGTCCGCTGCCTAACATCCAGCCTCGATAAATGGCTGTGCCACCGCTGGGCACGGACGCCACCGCCCGCTCTGCGCCATCGCCGCGTTCCAGGGCGTCGTGGTCGACCACAGCAACAACCCAACCGGCTTCCCGCGCCGCCTGCGCCTCGGGCGCAAAATGCTCATCCGGACGGCGCGGCCGCAGCGGGTCGCCGGGAACGAGAAGCATCACCCGCCCGATGCTGCCCGAACCAACGCCGTGACCTCCAACGGTTATCGGCCCTGGCGCCGTCGGCGGCACGGCGACATCCGCGTCCATTCGGGCGGTCACCTGTGGTTGGCAGATCAGGCGAATTGCGGCGCGTGAGGCTCGTGGTGCGGTTCGAGCGTGAGGTACGCGGACAGCGCGCGGAGGAAGTCGGGCGCGTCGAAGATCTCGCCGGCGGAGGCGACGCCGCTCGTCCTCGTCCGACCGTCGAGAAGGCGATGGACCGCCTCGACCGCCAGCGGTGCGCTGATGGCGTAGATGTCCTGGCCACTGGCGACGACGCGTCGTTGCCTGTCGCCGGAGCGCACGATGACGTCGACGGTGAACGTCTGCGCGGACCGGCCGCGCTCGTCGACCGCGGTCGGCGCGGGTGCGTCGGGGGCGGCCAGGTCCCGGGCCGCGTCGGTGGTCATGTACGTACGCACCTCGGGGATGGACAGGTGGCTGGGGACGGTGACGATGTCGGCCATCGAGAACTCGCCGAGGACGCTCCGCCGACCCAGCGGGGCGGGAAAGTCCCAGTCCAGGGTCGGCAGGCCACGCTCGTCGACGTGGTACTCCAGCTGGCCACCGGTGTAGCGGACACGTTGGCCGCCGCGCCGCTCCCGGGAGACGGTGCCGGAGACGAGGGTCCCGGGCGTGGGGTGCCAGCTGCTCAGTCCGTACGCCACGTGCGCCTCGTCGGCCGCGGTCCAATCGCCCATCGCCGTCGTGACCAGCAGGTCGCCGAGTCCGCCGAAGAAGGCCATCGCCGGGACCACCGCGACGCCGGCGGTCCGGGCGCGCTCGGCGAAGTGCGTGAACGTGTCGAGGTTGGCCTCGATCTCGGCCGCCACATCCACGTACGGGATCCGGGCCCGCAGGGCGGCCTCGATCACGGGGGCCGCGGTCGAGGCGAACGGTCCGGCGCAGTTGATGGCGGCAGCCGCGCCCTTCAGTGCCTGGTCGAGCGAGGCCGGGTCGTCGACCGACGCGACCCGGTGATCGAGCCCTGGATGGTCCGCCGCCAGTGCCTGGAGCTTGACCGCGTCGCGCCCGAGGAGGAGGGGGACGAACCCGCAACCGCGCAACTCCGTCACCACGAACCGCCCGGTGTGCCCGTACGCACCGAACACCGCCACGGTCTGATTCGAACCCATCGCAGTTCCTCCCCTTGAAAGATCGACCAAGAAGATCCTCTCCGCACGACCGGTCCTGGACTAGTGTCTGGAACGCCATTGCCCGTACAGTTTCGGACATGGCCACGATCGCGCTCGCCGCCACCGACGGGATGCTGCACTTCGAGCTCGCCATGGCCTGTGAGGTCTTCGTCCGCGACCCCTCGGGCCTGGCGGACCCGTGGTACGACCTCGTGGTCTGCGGTCCGGGCCCGGTCCAGATCGGCAGGTTCCGGATGGAACCTGACGCCGGGCTTGACCGACTCGCCCGCGCCGACACCGTGATCGTCCCTTCCGTCGAGGACATCGACGCGGAGGTGCCAGCCGACCTGCTCGACGCCGTCCGGGCGGCCCACCAGGCGGGCGCTCGGATGGTCTCGCTGTGCACCGGCGCGTTCGTGCTGGCCGCCGCCGGGGTGCTGGACGGGCTGCACGCGACCACGCACTGGGCCCACACCGAGGCGCTGGCCGCGCGCTATCCCCGGGTGAAGGTCGACCCGGACGTGCTCTACGTCGACAACGGCAACGTGCTCGCCTCCGCCGGCAAGGCCGCCGCGATCGACCTGTGCCTGCACCTGATCCGCCGCGACCACGGCTCGACGGTCGCCAACGCCGTCGCCCGCCGCCTGGTCGTACCTCCGCATCGCGCCGGCGGCCAGGCCCAGTTCGTCACCACCCCGGTGCCCTCCCGCGAGGACCATCCCCTCGCCCACCTGCTTCCCTGGGCGATGGAACGGCTGGACCGTCCGCTGACCGTGGAGGACCTGGCTCGCCAGGCGAACATGAGCTCGCGCAACCTGGCCCGCCACTTCAAGTCGGTGACGGGCACCAGCCCACTGCACTGGCTGTCGACGCAGCGGATCCGCCGGGCGCAGGAGCTGCTGGAGAACACCGACAACAGCATCGACGCCATCGCGCAGGCGGCCGGCATGGGGACCGCCACGACGCTGCGCCGACACTTCCATCGCACCGTCGGCGTACCTCCGGACGCCTACCGTCGCACCTTCCGCAGCGCCGGGCCCTCGTCAGGGTCGTGATCGCCGTACGGTCGACGGCCTGACAGCTCCGCGGCCCACCAGCTCGCCCGACTCCATCGCGCACACCCTGCCAGGCGGTTTCAGCCGCCCAGGCCAAGCTGGGGATACAGGGCGTCGGGAGCGGCCACCGCTCCTTCCGGTCGAATGACCTCGACGGCGGCACCGAATTCGCTGTAGCGCACGGACGCGTTCGGGAAGCCGTTGGCCCCTGGGATCAGGAAACTCACCAGCCGACCCTGGTCGTCCAGAGTTGCCCGAAAGGGCTGGTCGTGTGCGCTGTCGGGAAACGTGCCAGTTCGACCGGGGCGGAAGCTGATCCCGTTGCCGGCGCCGACCCGGGTCGCATCGAGCGTCCCGGTGACGTGCAAGCCCTCTGCCTGTGCGGTGACGACCGCGTTGATGAGGCGAGCCGAGCCGCCGGGGTCGTTCTTGCCCGCCGCGAAGCTCAGGGCGAAATCTGACGGCACGCGGGCCGGGTCGAGGCTCATCCATTCGTGACCGACGCCGGGAAGGTCCAGGTCGGTCTTCATGTAGACCACATCGTCGATCATCCGGATCTCGATGCCCCGACCGGACACCGAAACCGTGGCGACGGCCCGCTTGTTCACGTTGTCCGTGTACGACACCGTCGTGGCCTGGCTGGCGATGTCGACGTCGACGCGGAAGCTGGTCTGATCGACGAACCTCGTACCCGACCGCAGCAGGTCTGCCGGGTTGGCCGTGGCAGCGTCCGCGCTGACGGTCGCCACGGGGGCCGGCTCGTCCCCACTCCGCGCGCCAGCCGCGAACCCAAGTAGCAGAATCGTTCCTGCGGCAATGCCCGCCAGCGCGGCTCGTCTCATGGCCGCACACTAGGCCGCTTCGGCAAGGGTCAAGCGACGCTCGGTGCTGGTGGGGGCGAGGACGGCGGGACCCGAGCGGGTCTCAGCAGCACCCGAACAACGCGACGGCGGGCGACACCCCCGGCGCCCGAGACACCCACGCCCGCGTCCCTCGATGCCGGCAGGGCGAAGTCGTAGGCTGCATCGCACGTGACGGACAGGAGGCCGAGGTGGCCGAAACGACACTCACCGAGTCGACGGTGGCCGAGGTGATGGCCGAGCTGGCAGCGCTCGAGGACCCCAGGGCACGCGAGGTGAACGAGAAACACGGTGACGATCACGGCGTGAACCTCGGCAAGCTGCGCGCGCTCGCGAAACGGCTGAAGACACAGCAGGAACTCGCGCGCCGGCTCTGGGCGACGGAGGACACCGCGGCGAGACTGCTGGCGATCCTGATCTGCCGCCCGAAGGCGTTCGAGCGTGACGAGTTGGACGCCATGTTGCGCGAGGCGCGCAAACCCAAGGTGCACGACTGGCTCGTGAACTACGTGGTGAAGAAGAACCCGCACTCCGAAGAGCTGCGCCTGACCTGGTCCGCCGATCCAGATCCGGTGGTCGCGAGTGCCGGCTGGGCGCTGACCACCGAACGCGTGGCGAAGAAGCCCGAGGGCCTCGACCTCGCCGGGCTGCTCGACGTCATCGAGGCGAAGATGAAGGACGCCCCCGATCGCCTGCAGTGGGCGATGAACCACTGCCTGGCTCAGATCGGGATCGAGCACGCCGAGCACCGCGTCCGCGCGATCGACATCGGCGAGCGCCTGCAGGTGCTCAAGGACTACCCGACGTCCCCGGGCTGCACGTCTCCGTTCGCGCCCACCTGGATCAACGAGATGGTGCGCCGGCAGCACGATATGTAGGGCGTCGCCGCATCACTGGGTCAACCACAGCGGTGCCGGGGACGCGACCCATGCGGAGTTTGTCCGAGCCAGGAGCTTCCGGCTCAATCATCCTTCTCGACTGGTGACGGCACGCACAGACTGCACGCCCCACCATGCCGGAACGATCCCGTGGGACAAAATCGATCCATGGTCCATGATCCAGTCTCGGTGGTCCGGGAGTTTCTGCAGGTCGTCCGCTCGGGAGTCGATCCCACACAAGCCGACCGGCTGATGGCGACCGCGGTGGTCGCTCACCAGGTGCAGGCTGAGGACCCGGCGACCATCACGCGCACTCCGCAGGAGTACGCCGAGCATGTCGAGGAGATGCTCGCGGCCTACGGGCCGTTCCGCCTGGAGATCGACGAGTTGTTCGGCTCTGGCGACAAGGTGTACGCGCGTTGGACCCAGAACGGAGTGCACGTCGGGAACGTCGACGGACTGGAGCCCACAGGCCGGCCGACCATTCAGGTGACCAGCTGTGTGTACCGGGTCGCCGACGGCAAGATCGCGGAGTACTGGATCCAGATCGACCGGTGGGGACTGCGAGCGCAACTCGCTGCCTGACGCTGACGACTAACCGGCGCTGGAGACGATGCCTCCCGGCCGATGAGCCGCGGTGTCCTCCTTGCTGCCGACCGGTCAGGAATCGTGCGACAAGAAGTCGAGACGCCCGCGATCGTCGATGACAATTCCCTGTCCGGTCAGCCGGACAGCGCCCGCAGCGGTGAGCCGAGCCAGAGCCCGGTTGATGGTGACCCGGCTCAGCCCGAGCATGCGCGCCAACTGCTCCTGCGATCCCCGCCAGGCGACCCGATCCGCCGGATCCTGCGCGTTCAGCCAGGCAGCCACTTGAGCGACCGCCGGTAGCGTGACGGCCTGCGCGAGCCGCCGTCGACTGGCCATGGCGTCCCGCGCGAGCTGTCCGAGCACATGCCTACGCACCGACTGTTCGTCGTCGAGCAGGCGCAGGAACCGGATGCGAGGCAGCAGGCGCGCGATGACCCCGGTGATCGCCACCAACCCGGTTGACGGTGTGCCGCCATCCAGAACGGCGGACTTGTCCACGATCGCGGGGCCCGTCCACTGCTCGGGCCACACCTCACCGCCGGTGGGTGCGGTGTGCGTGGCGACCACGGTGCCGGACAGCAGCAGGACCACGGCGTTCGCCTGCTCACCGGCCGGCCGGATCATCGCCCCGGCGCCGAACCGTACCGCGCGACTGTCCCGGGCAACCGCCTCCAGCTCGACCGTCGACAGGCCTCGTAGCGCGGGGATGAGATCCAACGAAGTCATGTATCAAGTGATACAGCGCCGCAGGGCGCCGACGTCCTAGCGTGCCCGTGTGTGGATCGTAGAGCTGACCTTCACCAGTGACCCCGAACGCCTGGCCGCACGGGCCGCCCATCGCAGCCGGCTCGCCGCCCTCCATGGCAGTGGAACCGTCCGGATGGCCGGGCCCTTCGCCGACGACAGCGGAGCGGTGATCGTCATTGACGCGCCCGACCGGCAGTCCGTCGACGCGCTGATCGCCGCCGACCCCTATTTCACCACCCCGGGCGTCGCGATCGCACAGATCCGGAACTGGCATCCGTTCCTGCAATAGCAGTTCTCCGGCCCCCGGCGCCGGGGTGCGGATCGGATGGCAGGTTGCGCGGACTCCGACTCCGCCAGCGATGGCTGGAGCACTAAACTCCCGATGACGGTGGGTGACGGACCGAGCACTTGACGCGACCACCGCAGATCCTTGAGTGCAGACGTCCTCACAGCAGGCGCGGAGGGAAAGAACGACGTGGCCCACAACGTTCACGCGGGAGAAGTCGACGGACTGAAGTTCATCAACCCAAAGGGTCTCTACGATCCTCGGCCGAACGCCTACTCACACCTTGCGGTATTCCCGGCCGGCTGGCGGATGATCCTCCCGGCAGGGCAGGGCGGCGAGACCGAGGACGGCGTTCTGGCGGAGGACTTCGGGACGCAGCTCAGGCAAGCGCTGGCGAACACGGCGACTGTGCTTGCGGCCGCCGGCGCCACGATGTCGGACGTAGCGAAGTTCAATCTCCTCGTCGTCGACCACGACGAGGAGAAGTTCGGGGTGGTGAGACAGGAGTTCGATCGTGTGTGGGGGGACCGGAAGCCGGCCTGGACTCTGATCCCGGTGCCCGCGCTGGCGCTGGCCGGGATGCTGATCGAGATTGACGTCATCGCTGTGGTGCCGCAGTGAGGCCGTGGACGGGACCGCCATAGAGCGCCCCCGCGGCTATGATCCACCGACATCGCGGCCCTGACGGAGGAACGCAGTGATCGAGGCGGTCTTCTTCGATGTCGGCGGGACGGTTCTCGACGAGTCCCGCGAGTTCGAGGCCTGGGCGGACTGGCTCGGCGTTCCACGGCACACGTTTTCGGCGGTCTTCGGTGCGGTCATCGCCCGAGGTCTGGACTATCAGGAGACGTTCCGGGCCTTCCGGCCCGATTTCGATCTCGCGGCCGAACTCGAGCGGCGAGCAGCTGCCGACAAGCCGGAGACGTTCGGCGAAGAGGATCTCTACCCCGACGCGCGACCGTGCCTGACCTCCCTGAAGGAACAGGGCCTGTTCGTGGGCCTGGCCGGCAACCAGCCAGCTCACGCTGAGCGGATCCTCCGCGCCCTCGACCTCCCCGTGGACGTGATCGGCACGTCGCACGGTTGGGGCGTGGAGAAGCCGTCACCGGCCTTCTTCGAGCGGGTCGTCCGCGAAGGCGGCGGCGATGCGTCGTCGATCCTGTACGTCGGCGATCGGCCCGACAACGACGCGCGTCCAGCCAACGAGGCCGGTATGAAGACGTGCCTGATCCGGCGTTCCCCGTGGGGCCACATCCTCGACATGCCCGCCGTGTCCGAGCAGTGCCTGTTCCGCATCGACTCGCTGGACGAACTCCCGAGCCTGGTCGCGAAGCACAACGCGGCAGGCGGCTAGTACTCCAGCCGGGGATCGTGATCACGGCTGGGCGAGGGCGTGCCGCGGCGTATCGGCTGTCATGGGCGAGGCTTGGTGACAGCGTCGACCGCGTATTCAGAAAAGATCTCGCCGAGGACGCGCTGCGCGCTCGCGAACTCCTCCGCGTCCTCGGGATCTTCGAACGTGTAGGAGCAGGTAGCGAGCGTTTTCCAGAGGGCCCAGCCACGTCCGCGCGCCCACGTCGAATCATCCACCGACAGCCGCTTGCGGAATGCCTGCCGGCCGTCAGCGGTCAGCAACGTCCAGGCAATCGCCAGATCGCAGGCTGGGTCACCGACGCCGCATGTCCCGAAGTCAATGACGGCCACCAACTGCCCGTCAGCAAGCAGGAGGTTTCCCTCGGCGATGTCCCCATGGAACCAGCGGTCTACACCGTCCCAGCAGGCGTCGAGCGCCCTCGCCCAGATCTCGCGCACCAGCTCGGCATCGACGTGGCCGTCCAACTCCGCGAGCGCACGCTCAACCTTCTTGTCGTAGGTGCGCAGGGTGCCGCCCCGGAACCAGTTGTGGACACCCGGCTGCGGGCCCTCAGCAGCGTCGACACTCTGCAAGGCCGCCAGGAACTCGGCCAGGTCGATCGCGAATCGCACCGGGTCGGCGACGCGGTCCACGCTTGCAGGTTCGCCGTCGAGCCACCGGTAGATCGACCACGGATAGGGGTAGGCCGCTTCTGGCCTGCCTTTCGCCACCGGGGCGGGGATGGGCAGCGGCAGCCGAGCGGCGAGGGCCGGAAGCCACCGATGCTCCTTGTCGACCGCCAAGGCGTACTCTGCCGCGCTGGGCAGACGCACCAACCTTTCGGGGCCGAGGTGGAAGGTCCAGTTGTCCCAGCCGCCGTTGGCTACCGGCTCGATCGGGAGGTCGGCCAGATGCGGGAACTGATCGGCGATGAGCCGACGCACCTGCTCCGCGTCGACGGTGATGCGCTGCGGCAGGGGACCGAGATCCGGAATATCACTCACTGAACCGTCCTCGATTGACCATCGAAGTTGAGCGCGATGTGATGCGCGAGCGAAGGCAGCCACCGTCAATTGTGGACGGCGCGGCCGCAACCTGGTCGGCCCGGGAGGTGTGTACCTGGATATCGCAACCCGCGCTTGATCGGAGGAACGATGTTCTCGACAGCTCTACGCGCCCTCGTGCCCGTCACCGTACTGGCGGGGCTGACGGCCTGCACCACTACCTCGCCCTCTTCCGTAGCAGGGTCCGGCACACCGTCGCCCTCACCCAGCGCCATTCCCGCCTCCAGCGGGACACCATCCGTCCCCAGCAACGCACTGCCTACCCGCACCGCGACGTCCGCCACGCCGACCACCACCGAGGCCGCCTGTCCGGTCAGCGCCGCGACCTTGCAGCGGGCATCGGGGCTGGGAGACACCCACCGGATCGACTCGGCTCACATCAAATGCGCGCGCCGATGGGCCACGGCCGGTGTGATCGCCATCGACCCAGGGATGCAGGGCGACGGCGTGCTGCTGTTCGAGTATTCGGCCGGCAGGTGGAAGAAGCTGGGCGAGGGCAGCGCGCTCGAATGCAGCCCATTCGGCATCCCGCAGGAGATCGGCGAGCAGGTCGGCTGCCACGACAACCGCTGATCAGTCACGGGCAGGGCGTCCGCGCGCAGACGTCGATGACCTTGCCGGTGAGCAGGAACACCGCCTTCTGTCTCTGGGCGCCGGCCTGGGCGCGCGGGAACTCGTGCGAATCGTCGCCGTACTCCGGCCCGGCCGGGGCGAGGTTGGTCGGCGGTGGCGCGTACGCCGCACGGCTGTTCCAGATCACGATCGCCGACCCGGTGTACGGATAGCGGCGGATCGGCGCGATGCCCCAGTACGGCTGCACGTCCAGCGACCAGCCGTCGGCGAGCGCGGGGGTGTGCAGGCGGGCGCCGATGGTCCGCGCCTGCACCTCCGCTGCGGCCGGCGAGACCTGATGGTCGCCGAAGGCCACGTGCATCAGCACCTGGTGCGCCGGGGTGCCCGGCAACGGCCGGTCGGTCATGTGCTGGGCGTACCCGTTGGCCTCGGACCGGTCCCACAACATCTGCAGCAGCGCGAGAATCAGCTGCTGGTCGACCTTGTCCGGGTAGTAGCCGTCCATGACCGTCTGGAACGGGGCGAAGTCCACGCTGCGTTGCAGCAGGGTGGAGTAATTCATCGCCGGCACGCCGAGCACCGACCGGGTCCAGTCCTGGGCGATGGCGGTGAGGGCGCCGCCGTTGATGCCACCCTGGCTGTTGCCGTCGTAGTGCAGCCCGCCCGCCACGTCGATCAGCGGTTGCCCGTCGGCGCCCTGGAACGCCGGGTCGGCGGCGAACCCGCCCGGATGGATCATCGCCCGGCCCAGGAACAGGAAGTTCAGGAAGCTCTGCTGCAACCGGTCCACCACCGCGGGGAAGGCACTGAGGTCGGTGAAGGCGCCGGCAACGTACGGGACGTCGGCGGCGGCCATGCCGATCCAACTGGTCGCGCAGAAGGTGAAGTCGTACGTGTTCGACATCGTCTTGACGTTGCCGGCGTTGATCTCGGTCGGCCTGCCGAGCAGGCCGTGGCCGTAGAGCGAGAGGTGCGCCGGCTTGGCGGCGGAGGCGCTGCGCGGGATGTTGCAGACGAAGTCCGCCCGCAGCGTCGCGCCGGACGGCGTGGGCAGAGCGTTCGGCGTCGGTGCTGTCCCGTCGCCGCCGGCCGGCCCGTAGTGCAGCCGGGAGCCGGGTCCGCCGTCGCCGGTCAGATAGGACGGTACGCCGATGGTGCCGGTCACCTGCCGGGCGATCAGTGGCTCCTGCTCCGGTGGATAGTCGGTCACCTGAGTGACGGTGAACGACGGTGCGGCCCGGCGCAGGGTGGCGAACGCACCGTCCCGGACCGCCAGCATCCGCCCGGTCAGACCGTGGCGGCTGGCCACGGTGAAGTCCCAGGCCAGGTAGAGGCTGTGCCGTTTGACGCCGGCCCTGGTCAGGTCGGCGAGGATCCGCTTCATCTGCGGCACGCGACGATCGCGATGGCCGAGACCGGCACCGGTCACGTACGCCGTGAACGCCTTCGGCGCCGGGATCAACGCCCCGTTGCCGTCGCGCAGGCCGCGCAGGCCGACGACGTACCGGGTGCCTTCGGTCAGCGCCACCGCGGGCCGGATGATCAGCAGTTGCCGGTCGGGCTGGCCGGCGGCGTGCGCGTCCAGCTCGGCCCAGTACGGCGTGCGCTTGCCGGTGCGAGCGTTGAGCAGCACGATCGGCGCGTCCGGCGCCATTGAGCGGCCGATATCGGTGACCGGCGCGATCCCGGTCGCGGCGGCGTCGAGGTCGGGCACCCGCACCAGGATCGGCGAGCCGGGACTGAACCCGTCCTGCCGGTTCCATTCCGTCGGGTCGATCGGGGTCCCCTGCGCGTTGGCGGGCATCGCGGAGGTCGCGAACCGCACCCGCTTGCCGGTGGGGCTGGTCCGATCCGGCACGGTGAAGTAGTCGTTGGGGAACGGCAGCAGGCAGGCCGTCGGGTCGATCGGGTCGCAGGCCCGGTCCCCAACCGGTCCGGGAGTCGCAGGCGGTGCCGCGGTGGCGGCCGCGCCGAGCAGGACGACGCCTGCGGTCACCAGCACGGACACGGCGAGACGGAGCCGTTTGGGTGTGGCCACGCGCATCTCCTTCGACGCGGGAAGGTGGATCGCTGCAGGGTCGACCGTGGTGGATGGACCGTGGTGTTCTTCCTACGCTCGTGAAGGGATCTCAGCAAGGGGCCGGCACGTCCCCTCTCACCCGGCCGGGACCCCTCGGAGCGGGCCAAAGGGCCGGCTTCCCACAACGGGAAACCGGCCCTTCAACCTGCCGGGCGGCCTCCGCCCCGAAGGCGGCCCGACAGCAGCGGGGCTTGTCAGGCGTTGAGCTTGCTGGCGATCTTGACGACCCGCTGAGCCATGTGGTCGAGGGCGTTGAGCTGGGCGTCGCCCAGCGGAGCGTCGTTGCTTCCGCCGGTGACGTGCGAGACGCCGTACGGGTTGCCGTCGCCGAACTTCACCGGGTCGGTGTAGCCGGGAGCGACGACCAGTCCGCCGAAGTGGTGGATCGTGTTGTAGAGCGCCAGGAGCGTCGACTCCTGGCCGCCGTGGGCGGTCATGGATGCGGTGAAGCCGGCGTACACCTTGTCGGCCAGCAGCCCCTGCCCCCACTGCGGGCCGAGAGTGTCGATGAACTGCTTCAGCTGGCTGGAGACGTTGCCGTAGCGGGTGGGGGTGCCGAACAGCACCGCGTCGGCCCAGACGATGTCGTCGGCGGTCGCCTTCGCCTCGCTCTTCGTGGCGTCGAAGTGCTGGCTCCAGGCGGCGTTGGAGGCGATGGCCTCCGCGGGGGCAAGCTCCGGAACCTGACGCAGGCGCACCTCGGCGCCGGCCTTCTCGCCAGCCTCGGCGAGCCGCTTGGCCATGGCGTGGACCGTACCGGTCGAGGAGTAGTAGATGACGGAGAGCTTGGTCATCGGGGGCACCCTTTCGAAGTAGTTGCCGTTGATAATTTTGCTTCAGCAACAACATGACCCTAGCAACGGCAGCGCGGCGGTCGCCACCGGGCCTGACCTGGCGCCGGCACCCGACCTCCCGGCGCCGGCCGCGTGGCAGGTGAGGCTCGGGCGCAGCAGGGAAAGCGGCCGGATGGCCGACGATGCGCTGACCCTCTTCCTCGCGGGCGACGTGATGACCGGCCGTGGGGTGGATCGGATCCTGCCCCGGCCCGGCCCGTCCGACTTGCGCGAAGGCGTGGTCCGCGACGCGGGGACCTACGTCGGGCTGGCCGAGTCGGTCAACGGGCCGGTCCCCCGGCCGGCGCCGCCGCAATGGCCTTGGGGCGTCGCCCTGTCACTGCTGGACCAGCTGCGGCCGGACGCGCGGATCGTGAACCTGGAAACCGCGGTGACCGGCCGGGGCGAGCACGCGCCGGCCAAGTCGGTGCACTACCGGATGCACCCGGACAACGTGTCCTGCCTGGCCGCCGCCCGGCTCGACGTCTGCGCGTTGGCCAACAACCACGTGCTCGACTTCGGCCCGGTGGGCCTCACCGACACCCTCGACACGCTGGGCGGGGCCGGGATCGCCACCGCCGGTGCCGGCCGGGACGCCGCGGCGGCGTGGGAGCCGGCCCGGGTGGACCTCGGCCGAGGTCGCCGGGTGCTGGTCTTCTCGGTGGCCGCGCCGTCCAGCGGGGTGCCCCCGTACTGGGCGGCCACCGCCGACGGGCCGGGAGTGGCGTACCTGCCGGAGACCTCCGGCGCCACCGCCGAGCAGCTGGCGCGCCGGATCGCCGCCGAGGCCGAGCCCGCCGACCGGGTGCTGGTCTCCGTGCACTGGGGCACCAACTGGGGGTACGAGGTGCCGGCCGAGCACATCGAGTTCGCACACCGCCTGCTCGACGCCGGCGTGGACGTGGTGCACGGGCACTCGTCGCACCACCTCCGACCGGTCGAGGTCTACCGGGACCGGCTGATCCTCTACGGCTGCGGGGACCTGGTCGACGACTACGAGGGCATCAGCGGGCAGGAGGTGTACCGGCCTGAGCTGCGGCTGCTCTGGCTGCCCACCCTCGACTGGGACACCGGCCGGCTGCGCGGACTGCGGGCCGCCCCGCTGCGGATCCGCCGGATGCGTCTGGAGACCGCCGGCCCCGAGGAGGCGCGCTGGCTCGCCGATCTGCTCGGCCGCCTCGGCACCCGTTTCGACGTCGCCGCCGACGGGCTGCTCACTCTGGCCGGCGACTGACCCGGCTGGTCCGCGCCACCTACCGGACGCTTGCGGACCGGGTCACCGTGGCGGGATCTGCCCGAGCGCTACGGGCCGTGGCAGACGCCGACCGGCCGGTAGGGTCGTCCGCGTGGATCTGGACGACATCGCCACCCGACTCGGGGTACCCGTCGAAGAGGTCGACCGCGTGCACCGGCTCGCCGGCGACCGGCCGTCGGCTCCGCTGCCCGCCAAGGCCGACGCGCCGGCGATCCTCGACCGGCTCGCGGTGCGGCCGGACGACGTTGCCGAGATCATGGCGGGCTGGCCCGACCCCGATTCTCCGCTGTGGACTCCGGAGCTGCGCTGGCTGCTCGACCGCTCGATCGCCCTGGTCCGCGCCGATCTCGGGGGCCACGGCTGGCTGTCGCCCGGTCCGGAGCTGCCGCGCGAACGGGGCCCCGCCTGGCGGCACCTCTACGTGTACGCGTACCTGGCCCTGGTCGACGTCGTCAGGGGGTACCACCGCGACCACGGCATCGCCGACGCCGTGTCGTGGGTGACCCTCGCGGACCTGGGCCGCAACCTCGCGATCGACCGGCGGATGCATCGCGAGGGCTGGCCGGTCATGCAGAGCTGGCTGACGCTGCACGCGCGCGGCGGCCTCTACGAGCTGGGCCGGCTGCAGTACCAGCGCGGCGCCAGCGCCATCGACCTGCACATCCCCGAGTCGGGGCCGATGACCCCGGAAGCGGTCGCGGCGTCGCTCGACCAGGCCCGCGCGTTCTTCCCGCGCCACTTTCCCGACGAGCGCTACACGGCGTTCTCCTGCGGCTCGTGGCTGCTCGACCCGCAGCTGCTGGAGTACCTGCCCGAGAACTCCAACATCGTCCGGTTCCAGCGGAGGTTCGAGCTGGAGCCGTACAAGGAGCCGGAGGGGCTGGACGCCGACGTCGAGGTGCTGCGGTTCGTGTTCCGCACCCTGACCACGCCGCTCGACCAGCTGCCGCGCCGCACCGTGCTCCAGCGCGCGATCGTCGACCACCTGAAGGCCGGCCGCCACTGGCAGGTCCGCCGCGGGCGCTTCCCGATCTAACCCCACCCGAGGGGTTCCGTCTCGCGCTGGGCGGTCGGGGACAGCGGGCGGCCGGTCGCCTCGGCAGGTCCCTCCGGCGAGGGAGTGACTTCCCCTGTCGGTGGGGGTCGCCCGCGCCGGGGCGCCGCAAGGATCGGATGCATGACGGCATCGGCATCGATCGCCAGCAAGACCGGCCACGGCCTGACGTACGCGGTGCTCGGCTGGGCCGTGACGTACGGGGGCGTGCGTCTGGCGTGGACCGTCGGCGAGGCTCCGGAGTTCCGGCAGTTCGGGTCGGACCTGCTCGGCTTCACCGGCTGGCGGTCGGTGGCGTTGTGCGTCGCCGCGGGTGTTCTGGCGGTTGCTCTGGACCGGGCGGCGACCTGGCGGCCGGCGCTGGCAGGAGCCGCCTGGACGCTCACCGGGGCCCTGATCGCGGCGGCTGCGATCCTGCTGCCGGAATTGGTGGGCTTCCTGCTGTTCACGGTCGGCCCGTACTTCGACCCGGTCGCGTTCGCCAGTCGGCTCGGTTGTGTCACCGGCGCCGTCCTGCTCGGTCTGGCCACCGCCCGCTATCAGCGGCGCACCCGGGGCGACTGTCCGGGCTGTTGCCGGACGGTCCGACCGGGTGCGCGGCGCTCAGCACCCGCGCGGTGGGCGCGCTGGGCCGCGTACGCCGCGGTAGCCGGCCTCGTCACCCGCTTCGCCGCCCAGGTCGTGGTGGGATTCGACGGCCTGACGCACGACGCCTCCGTGATCGGGCTGGAGATCGGCCTGTTGCTGGCTGGAGTGCTGTTGCCGCTGGCGCTCGTACACCGGTGGGGCGAGATCTGGCCGGGTTGGGTGCCGCTGCTCGCCGGCCGCAGGATCCCTCGGCTGCTGTTGCTGGTGCCCGGCTTCGGGCTCGGGGCGGGCATCGTCGGCTACTTCGGCATGGGGCTGGTGCAGTTGATGTCGGGATCGGTCAGCCAGTTCTCCGACACGTTCCTCTGGGTGGCGATGTCGGCGTACTGCATCCTGGGGCTCGGCCTCCTCACGGCGTCAAGCGACTACCACCTGCGCACCCGCCACGCGTGTAGGGCCTGCGGCCGGTGACGGGCTCTACTCGGGCATCACCAGGGGACGCCTCCGGGCGAGCCTGCCGAGACGGACCACGATCAGATGCGGCGCAGTACCAGCGTGACGAAGCCCAGAACGTCGCGGTACCCGCGCAACCACTGGTCGCGGTGCTCACGGGCGGCGGTGAGCGCCTCGGTAGCGTCCGGGTGGCCGGGGTTGTCCAGCGCCCACTCGGTGAGCGAGCCGATCCACGACCATTCGTAGTCGTCCCACTCTGCGGCGTCGCTGACGTGGGCGTAGATCGGCGTCCAGCCGGCCTGCTCGGCAGCGTCGACGAGGGCGGCGAGGTCGGTGAACTCCTCGGGCTTCGCATCGAGTGCGGCGAGCGCCTCCGGAGTCGGCGGGACCTGCCAGAATCCCTCACCGACCATGAGGATGCCGTCGGCATTCACATGCTTGCCGGCCAGCTTGAGCGTCTCGCCGAATCCGCCGAACGCGTGCGTCGACCCGACGCACAGCACCAGGTCGTAATCGCCGTCCGGCACGTACGTGCGGGCGTCGCGCTCGTGCAGTGTGAGCCGGTCGGCGAGGCCGCGTTCGGCGGCGGCGCTGGCGGCGCGTTCGAGGGCGTACGGGCTGACGTCCACGCCGTCCGCGTGCCCGTCGGGATAGTGGGCGAGGGCCTGCAGCGCCCAGGATCCCGCTCCGCAGCCGAGGTCGAGGATACGAGCCGCCGGTTGGCGGCCCGCTCGGCGCAGGAGCCGGTTGAGGTTGACACCGAAGATCGGGGCCGCGATCGGGTGGTGCGAGTGCGCGATGCTGCTGAGTCGTTGACGATCCACCGCCAGAGTCAACACGAGTCCGGTCGATGCCGCACTCGGGTTGTTCCGCCACGCGCGGTCCACGGCAGCTCCGGATGCCGGGCGTTGATGGAGGATGGATAGGTGATCGGTGACCGGTGGGGCGTGACCGACAGCGAGAAATCCCGCTGCTATCCGTGCGACGACTTTGTCGTCTCACCCGCGCTACAGGCGTGGCGGGGTGTGCGCGTCGAGGCATCTGCCGAAATGGTGTGGCCGTGGATCGCACAAGTGCGGCTGGCACCCTATTCCTATGACTGGATCGACAACCGTGGCCGCCGTTCACCTCAACAACTGGTAGGCCTTCCCGAACCGCAGGTCGGAGAGCGATTCACTACCGCCGGCGGGCGGGAATTGGGCAGGATCGTCTCGGTCGATCCAGGGAAACAGCTGACGGGCACCATCATGGGCGCCTTCATGTCCTACGTTCTCGTGCCCCAGGGGCACGACACGCGCCTGCTGCTCAAGGTCGTCATGCAGACCGCCCGCTGGGCCGCCCCCGGACTGTCCGTCGGCGATCTGATCATGGCTCGACGTCAGCTACTGAACCTGAAGCAACTCGCCGAGCACCAGGCCAAGGTCGGGCCTGAGCGGTGAGATCGCCAACGCGTCCCCGTACCTCGTTCGACGCCGGAGGGGGGCACGCTGCCTCACCTTCCCTGGGGCCAGCGCTGGGTGGCTCCTTCGGGGCTGCTGACGGACCGGACGGCATCGCCGGCATGACCGGCCTGGCCGACGTCACCGGTCGCCCCGGCTCCGCTGGGTTTGTTGCGCTTGGCGCCTTTGAGGCGCCGTAGCACCTCGGCTCCGGCCGCTCCCGCCGCACCTCCCGCCGCGAGCAGTCCCGCCATGAGTGGCCATGGAGTATGACGACGAGCCGCGGCTTGTTGCCTCTTCGGAGCACGACGACGAGTCACGATCGGTTGCCTCTTCAGATACCTCTGCGCTGTCATTTCCTCATTGTCGGCACCCGCGCCGCCTCAGGTGCCGAAATGGATGCTTGAGAATGGTCCGCCTGACCCTGCCTGCGGAACCGGCGGAAAACGGACTCTACGGCCGAATATCCCTAAAGATCGTGCCGCACGCCTTTCTCATGGGCGCGTTCGGCAAACGCCGGGAGATCCTGTGATGCCAAAGCTCGATCCTTGACCAGTACGCCCACAGCCAGGTCATCGCGTCCCTGCCGGCCGCCGGAAGGCCGAGCAGGTGCGGCCGGCGTACGCCCGCGTCGCCACCCGACCGCGTCCCGGGCCAGCAGGCGGCGCCGCACCCCGGCCACAGCGACCAGCGGACGGGCGGGTTCTTCCATGGTCGTCCCGGCCGTTGACCGTGTCGCGGGGGCGGGCGCCGACCGGGGTCGGGGGGCGACCAGCAGGATCGCGCCGAGCAGGGCGAGGGCCGCCGCGGCGTCGAGCCAGTAGTGGTTTCCGGTGATCACCACGACGGCGAGGGTCAGCAGCGGGTGCAGCAACCAGAGCCAGCGCCACCGGGTACGGCCGGCCGCGATCAGAACGACGGCGACCACCGTCGCCCAGCCGACGTGGAGCGAGGGCATGGCCGCGTACTGGTTGGAGAGGGTGTCGGTGGCGGGGTCGCCGTAGGCGCTCGGCCCCACCACGCGTCCCGTGTCCAGCACGCCGGTCGCGGACAGCAGCCGCGGTGGGGCCAGGGGGATGAGGGCCTGGATGGCGAATCCCACGCCGGACAGCGCCGCCAGAAGCGTGCGGGCCCACCGGTACAGGGCCGGACGACTCAGGTACGTGAACAGCAGCAGTGCCCCGGTGGCCGGGAAGTGCACCGAGGCGTAGTACCTGTTCGCGGCCCGGACCAGGCCGTCGTGCGACAGGACGCTGCGCTGCAACGTCGCCTCGTCGGGCAGTCCCCACGCGCGCTCCAGCGCCCAGACGTGCGTGGCATGGGCGTACGCCGTGGGCAGGTCCCCGACCACGAGCAGCCGCCCGATCTTGTACGCCAGGAAGAGGGCGGCCACGATCAGCAGTTCGCGGACGGGGTGCGGGCGCTTCCCGCGGTCGTCGGCAGCCACGGCGTTCCTTTCGCGGCGGCGAGGGATGAGCAGGCGCAGGGCCGCTGACGTCGTCTGCGAACGGCGGCGGCTCCGTGCAAGGGGAGGCTGGTCAGACGGGTACGTGCTCCTCCTCATGGACGGGAGGCTTCTCCGGCTCGCGGCCGGGCAGTTGGCGGGGCGGGCGAGGCCTCGCGTGGCGGGTGACCGAGGGGAAGGCCCTCGCGCAGCTGGGCGACGCTGGTCCGGACCAGGTCGGGAAGGGTGGCGTCGGTGGCGCCGTCGGCCCAGAACGTGACCACCGCCCGCATCGTGGCTCCGGGGACGGCAGCCAGCAGGTGGGGAGCAAGGTCACGCTCGACGTCGGCCCCGGTCCGCTCCGCGATGACATCGGCGATGAGCCGCTCGACGCGAGCGAACGCCGTCAGTTGCTGCGCCAGCATCGCCGGGTTCTCGGCGGAGACGCGTACCAGGGCGACGATGTCGTCCTCGCGCTCGCCGAGCACTTTCATGATCGCGTCGGGCAGAACCTGGGCGAAGGAGTCCCACACGGGCTCGCCGGCGGGGCGAGCGCGCAGCGCCTCCACGAGCCAGCTCGAGCGCTGCACGATCCCGTCGAGGATCGCCTCTTCCCGGCTCGCGAAGTAGTTGCGAAAGGTCCGGGGCGAGACGTCCACCGTCGCGGCGACCGACTCGGCGGTCACCGCGTCGATCCCGTGCTCGACCATCAGCGACCATGCCGCGCGGCTCAACGCCGCGCGGGTCGCCCGCTTCTTCCGCTCGCGAAGGCCAACGTCCGAGGTCACGGCACAACTATCCGCGCGACCTTCCCGACCGGCAAAGTTTCCATATCGGAAAAATCGTGGAGTGGGTCACACGAGGCTGCCGAACTGTCAGTGCAGGGTGAGCGGGGTCTCGGACTCGATGCGGGAGAGTTTCTCCGGGTTACGGACGTAGTAGATGCCGGTGACACGGGCGTCCTCGATCCGCAGCGCGGCGACGCCGTCGATCTCCCCGTCGAGGCGAAACAGCAGTGCCGGGCTGCCGTTGATCACGGTCGGTTCGGTGGTGAGCGTGCCTCCGACCTTCTGCATGCTGCCGATGAACATGCGGATCGCCTTCTCCGCGCCGACGATCGGCCGCAGCGCGGCCAGTTTGAGGCCGCCGCCGTCGCTGACCACGACCACCTCGGGCGCGAGCACGTCGAGCAGGGCCCGCAGATCGTTGGTCTGGACCGCGCGCTGGAACGCCTCCAGCGCCGCCCGCCTCTCGCTCGCGGAGACCACCTTGCGGGGGCGGCGGGCGTCGACGTGCCGCCGGGCGCGGTGCGCGATCTGGCGTACGGCCGCCGGGCTCTTGTCGACGGCCGCCGCGATCTCGTCGTAGCTGACCTCGAACGCCTCGCGCAGCACGAAGACGGCGCGCTCCGTCGGCGAGAGCGTCTCGAGGACGAGCATCATCGCCATCGACACGCTCTCGGCCAGCTCGACATTCTCGGCCGTGTCCGGCGCGGTGAGCAGCGGCTCGGGCAGCCAGGGGCCGACGTATGCCTCCTTGCGCCGCTGCATGGTGCGCAGGCGGTTGAGCGACTGCCGGGTCGTGATCCGGATCAGGTAGGCGCGCTGGTCGCGTACCTGATCCAGATCGACCTTGATCCACCGCAGCCAGGTCTCCTGCAGCACGTCCTCCGCGTCGGCCGCCGATCCGAGGATCTCGTAGGCGACGGTGAAGAGCAGGTTCCGGTGGGCAACGAAGGTCTCGGTCGCCGGGTCACCGGCGTGGTCGCTCATCTCGGCGCCTCCGTTCAGGCCGGCCTACCGGCGACCGCGGCTGCCTCGCCGGTCCTGGCGCGCAGCAACTTCTGGCGTTGACGATCCTTGAACCAGAGATTGAGCGAGCCGGGTTTACGCGCCTCGTGCGCCAACTGCCAGACGGTGCTCTTGCACACGGCCTCCTTGAGCGACGCCATGGGCCGGCCGCCGAGGTGGAACATCCCCGTCGCGGTGTCGTTCTTCCGCGCGAACTGGACGACTCCGGCGCGGCGGCCCAGGCTGATGCACTGGCCGCCGGACCCGAAGTTGAAGTTGACGGGCTGCTTGCCGGCGATTCGGCTCAGCACCGTCTCGGCGGCCTGCGGGCCGAGCTGCACCGCGGACTGACAGCTCATCCGCACCGGCAGGTCCGATGGTGCCGCCGAATCTCCGGCCGCGACGACGCGTGCGTCGTCCACGCTCGTGAGCGTCTCGTCGGTGAGCAGGCGCCCCAGGGCATCGGTGCTCAGCCCACTGCGGGCGGCCAGATCGGGTACGCCGAATCCGGCGGTCCAGATGGTCACGGCGCTGGCCAACTCGCGGCCGTCGGCGAGCTGGATTGCCTCACCTGTCACGCTGGTCACCGTCGCACCGGGGCCTTCGAGCACGGTCACACCGAGCTTGGCGAGGTGCCCGGCCACCGAGCGCCGGGCACGCGGATGCAGGTAGGGCCCGAGCACCCTTCCGCACACGAGGGTCACCTTCCGGCCCAGCTCAGCCAGCTCGGAGGCGGTCTCGATGCCGGTCGACCCGGCTCCCACCACCGTCAGCGCGGCCGATGCCGGCGCGGCGTCGACGACCGGCTGCAGCCGCCGCGCCTCCTCCAGGGTGGAGATCGGGTAGGCGTGCTCCGCCGCGCCGGGCACGCTCGGGTCGGCGCTGCCGCTGCCCACGGCGTAGATCAGGTAGTCGTAGTCGAGGGTGCCGCCGCTCGCCAGGGTCACGCGACGCCCGGCCGCGTCGATCCGGGTCACGGTGTCGACCACCAGCGCAACGCGGCCGGCCAGAATCTCCTGGTAGTCCACAACCGCGTCGTCCGACCCGCCGACGAGCTGGTGCAGGCGGATCCGCTCGACGAACGCCGGACGTGGGTTGATCAGGGTCACTGTCACGCCCTCGCGCCGTGTCAGGCGGTTGGCCGCCATCACGCCGGCGTATCCGCCGCCGACCACGATGACACCGGTGTTCTCAGCCATGGCCTCTCCTTCGTCTCCAAGGTCGGCCTCAAGACACCGCGCGTCCGGCGGTTTGTGACATCAGTGAGTCGGATCACTCCGACCCTCCCGTGAACTCCCGGCGAGCGGGTCTGAACAAGCGTTGTGTAAGCCATCCGGCCCCGCCGTGGGTCCGATCTGGTTGATCGAGACTCGGGCGGGGCCGGATGTCCTGGTTGCTGATGGTGACTGCCGTCAGCTCTGTCATCTGGGGTGGCTGAGGTCAGCCGAAGCAGTTGGGCGGCCAGGTAGAGAGCCGGCGACACCGGGGCCCTGTCGTACTCCGCTCGCAGCTCCCGGCGGCGGGCCTGCGACCTTGGGCGACTGTCCACACGCTTCTGCCCGCGGGCCTCTTTCCGCCGACCCGGCAGCACACGGGCTCAGTACGGCTGGCCGCACACCTTCCAGGCGCCATCCTCCTTCACCAGCGTGAACATGTGCTGGTCGGTAAAGCCGCTGTCCAGCGTCAGGGCCATGTTCACCGTCGCGGACGTGCGGCCGTTCACGCTCGACACGTTGACGCCGTTGACCTTGTGGCCGCGGATCTTCGGCTGCTTGGCGAAGCCCTGGACGAACGCGTCCCTCGTGTATGTGCCGCGTGTGCCGCTGCACAACAGCCCGTACGCCGCGTCCGCATCGCCCCCCTCCAGGTCGCTCACGAACGACTCGGCGGCCTGCCGCGCCGGATCTGTCGCGCCCTTGACCCCCTTGTACAGGAAGAAGCCACCGATACCGGCGCCACCGCAGCACAGCACGACGACCACGCCGACGACGATCAACACGGTTCGCAGCGTCCGCCGCTTCGGCGGTTGGGGCACCTGGTACGGGTGGGTCATGGGTAGTGACGGTAGGGGATGCGAGAGATCCTCGATGTCCCTTCGAAGTGGTCTCCATCTGCGCCCTGGCACCGTGCGCCGGCCGACGTCACGGACGACCAAGCTGCACCTGGCCTGAAACAGGCCCTGGACGCGCCTCCGACACGGGTCACGTGGGGGATACCGAACCCGGCCGGGTGCCGATAGTGTCCACGGATCGCACCGCCCGTTCATCCGGAGGGCTCCGTCATGAGGTTCGGACTTCCGTGGCTGCCCCGAACGGTGGCCACCATACTGCTTGTTCTCGGAGGGGTCGGCGTGCCCGCCGCGTCCGCCTCGGCGGCGCCGGCGGGTCCGGACCTCACCGTCGACCTGGCTGGCGGGACGATTCCGCTGGGGGTCACGAAGAAGACGCTTCACCTGAAGCTCAGCAACCGGGGCGACGCGACCCCGACCCGGGTCGTCGTCCGGGTCGACGCGTCGGATCTGGACCGGTTCGATTTCAGGATTTCGCTCTGGCCGACCGGCGGGCTGGCTGAGTGCGACGGCGATTTCTCCGGCTGGTACTGCGACCTGCTGCCGGATCAGCTTCCGGGGCCAGGCGAGACGGTGGAGCTTCCCGTCATCGCCACCATCCAGACCGATGAGCCTCTCGCGGGCCGGATCAAGGCGACGGTCGAAGTCAAACCGGTCGACACGAATCCGGCCGACAACACGAAGTGGTTCCCGATCGAAGTAGTGGATCACCCCGAGGCCGACCTTTCGGTGGTCGCGCCGGACGTGACGCAGTCGGTGCGCGTCGCTGCCAACGGCAGCCTCGAATCCACCGGCACGCTGAATCCGGGCGAGACGGGCGCGGTGCGCTACACGATCGCCAACCAGGGGCGGAAGCCGGTCGATGGCGTCAAGGTCGAATTGCGCGCGCCCGCGGGCGCGACGTTCACCAGGCCGCCGGGTGAATGCGTCCTCGGTGACGCCGGGCGTGCGGCGGTCTGCACCTACGACCGGCTGGCCCTCGTTCCTGTCGACCAGGACACCGACCCGAACGACCAGCTCCACTCCGCCGTCGAGCTGTACCACCTGGTGACGGTGTCGGCCGACACGAAGGCGCCGGTCACGTTGCGGAACGGGACCATCCGGGTCGAGGGCCTGAACCACCCGCAGTCGGACCGTTCCGGCCCGGCGCGGAGCGACCTTCCCACGAACGCGGTCGCCGTACGGGCGGTCGACGTGGACGACAGCGACAACCAGGACGGGTTCGCGGTCGTGGTGGCCGCGAACAGCAGCGGTGGAGGTAGTGGCGGCGACCCCGGTGACGGTGGTGGCGCTGGTGGTGGCGGCAGCTTGCCGATCACCGGGTCCCAGGTCGGGCTGACCGCCGGGACCGGCCTCGCCATGCTGGTGGGTGGCGGCGTGCTGCTGCTCCTGACCCGACGGCGCCGGGCCATCCGGTGACCCTCGACGGGTGACCGTTGTTGGCGGTGCGCAATCGGCCCTTCAGGACCGCGACCGCCGGGCCAACAAACCGCAGGAACCGGAAGGCACCACCGAGCAGTCCACAGGGCACAGCCGTCAGTGGCCTCTGGCCATTGCGGACATCCCATCGCGCCAACGAAGACGATCGCGGCGGGGATCACGACCAGGTCCCGACCGGCGAGGCCGAACCCTCGTACGTAGGGCCATAGCCGCGCATTCCCGTCGAGAAGCCGCAGGCGCGTAAGACGATGATCGAGAGACCACGTCCCGCGCCGACCGACCGCCGACAGCAGTTGGGTCCGGTCGAAATCGGCTGCGCCCGGGCGCCTTTCGCTGTGCGTCGTCGCGGACGTTGAGTGCCTGAGCTATCTGACGACAAGGTGCGGCCCCTCCCGGTCGGGGAGAGGCCGCACCGCTCTGCCGGGTTGGTCAGGGCGTTGGCAGGCTGGTGAACACCAGCGGCCCGGACGGTGCCGGAGTGCCGTTGGGGTAGCCCCACCCCGCGCTGTTCCCCGCCGAGGTGCTGAGCATGAAGCCCACCGTGTACGTCCCCGGTGGCAAATCGCGGAAGTGCACCGACAGCGAGACGTCTTCGGGTTCACCGCCGCGACGGCCGGTGCCGTCGCCGCCACCAGAAGTGCCGTAGCCGCAGTGGCGGTCACCAGGATGCGTGAGACTGCGCGAAGGCGCGCAGCAGCCATCTGTTTTCCCCGTTGAGGTGCGACCGGACCGAGATGGTCCGGTCGGCGCAGCCTGCCGTACAGCGGACTGCGCGCGCAGCGTATTAGATGCGCACCCGGACGGGGAACGCGAATTCAGCCAGACAGGCCACGATCGAGCGGTAAGGCAGCAGGCAGTCGCCTCCCGTCCGAGAGGGCAGGGTGGCCTTCATGCCGTCGTGGGGCATCGCGGAGTGGCCGACACACCGACCCTGCGTCGCCTGAGGCGCCGGGTACCGACCCGTGAATGGCATACCAGCATGCCTTGTTCGTTATGGTGGCGATATGGCCCACCAGCCGCCCAATGGACTGCCTCGCTACCGCGTCCTGACCGGACCCGACGACGAAGCGTTCTGCCGTCGCGTCAGCGAAGCCCTCGACCTCGGCTTCAGTCTCCACGGCGGTCCGGCAATCACTTTCAACGGTGAGCGAGTGATCGTCGCGCAGGCCCTTACTTGGCCAGACAGCGAAGAATGACCTGCCCGCCTCACCACATCTTGTAGGCATCGCGGAACCCGGCCCGGCCACCTTCCCAATACCCGCTGGGGCCCAGTGCGGGGATGTGAAGCCTGAAAATCTCGTCAGCATGGGCCCGGCTGAGACGCCGGCATTTCGGCGTGCGGAAGGCGGCAGATCCGCGCACCTGATGTGTCGCCCAATCGAGCAGGTGGTTTCGTTGCGGACGCCGTCGCGAGGGGCAGGCCATCGCCTAGGCGGTGGCCTGCCGCGCCGTGAACGGGTGTGGTCAGGGTCGGCGCAGTGGTGCGAGCGCGTCGACGTACTGGCGCGGGTCGGCGACAAGTGGACGCTGCTGACCATCACGGTCCTGCGGTCTCCTCGTACCTCTCGGCGCGTCGCCGTTGCGGTTACCAGGGCTGGGCGCCGGCGTCGCTGAAGCAGCCACCGCTCGGGCCGTCGGCGGCCAGCGTCGCCAGGCTCACGATGATCCGGGCGCCCTCGGCGGGGGTCCGCGAACTGCCGTGGTGGGTGAGGTCGGTGGCGACGTGACCGGGTGACGCCGAGTTGATTTTGATCTGCTCGTAGCCGACGGTGCGCTGAAACGCCTGCGCATAGCGCACGGTGATCATGTTCAGTGCCGCCTTGGACGAGGAGTACGGCAGGATGTGCTCCGCTGCGGCATAGGGCGAGTCGATCTCGCCGGTCAACGCGAACGATGCGGTGGTGCTGGCCACGTTGACGACGCGGCCCGCCGTCGAGGCGCGCAGCAGCGGCAGCATCGCGTGGGTCACCTCGACGACGGCGAAGACGTTGGTGTCGTACGTGCGGCGCATCTGCTCCGCCGTGACGTCCAGGATCGTTGTCTCGTCGATGCTGCCCGCGTTGTTGACCAGGACGTCGAGTCGTCCGTACTCGGCGCGCAGCCGATCGGCCAGCGCGTGAACCGCGGCCGCGTCGGTGACGTCGAGGGCGACCCCGGTCACGTCGAGCCCCTCCTGGCGAAGGAGCGAGGCGGCTGCCTCGCCCCGGCCGGGATCGCGGCTGCCGAGCAGCACGGTCGCCCCACGCCGGCCGAGTTGCCGTGCCGTCTCGAAGCCGAGTCCCTTGTTCGCGCCGGTCACCAGCGCGATGGTGGTGCTGGTCACGAGTCCGCCCTCTCGTCGGTTGGCGTGCGCACGACGGCGAAGCCGGTCGTGGTGCGTACGGTGAAGCCCAGGGCGAGATACAGCCGGAGCGCGTCGGCGTTGCTCGCCGAAACGTGCAGGAACGCCGCTTCGCGGCGGCGACGGATCTCCGCCACGTGGGCCCTGACCAGGCGGCTGGCCAATCCTTGGCCGCGATACGCCGGATCGGTACAGACGGTGCTGATCTCGGTCCAGCCGGGCACCCGCATCCGCTGTCCGGCCATCGCGACGAGGGAGCCGTTCCGGCGGATCCCCAGATGCCTCCCAAGTTCGGTCGCTCGCGGCGTGAACGGCCCCGGTTCGGTACGGGCGACCAGTTCGAGCATCTCCGGCACGTCGTCGGTGGTGAGGGTCACGGCTTCGGCGTCGTCGGCGGCGGCGACGCCCACGTCGACCAGTTGCAGCCCGTCGCCCCGCCCTAGGGTCTCCCAGCCGTCCGGTACCGCCAGGCCCCCTCCCGCGACGGTCACCGGGGTTTTCGCTCCGACCAGTTCCCGCAGGTCATGCCAGGCTCGATCATCGGCCCAGTCGGCTACGGCGGCCAGCGGCGCGAACCCCGTCCGGTAGCGGGCCGCCCGACCGAGGGTCTCGGCGACGTTCGCCTGGGGGCCGGTCAGGGCAGACCAGGCCAGGTTGTCCGGTATATCCGTTGCGGCGATTCCTGCGGCCATCGCTGCTATCCTTCCTGCTCAGCCTGTTGTCCACTGGACAACCTTGTCCGGCGGACAACAGTACCCCGGGGTCCGCGACGCCCGGTGGCGCGGGGCCGGGGCGGCATCAAAGCCCGTACAGTTCATCGCCGGGCGGGGACAGCTGAGCCGAGGGGGTGGCAGTGAGCACCACACGGGGCGAGGTCGTTTCGGCCGCCTTGCAGATCCTCGACGAGCGTGGGCTGGACGGGCTCACCATGCGCGCCGTCGCCGAGCGGCTCGGGGTGCAGCACAACACCGTACGGTGGCACGCCGCCAGCAAGGGCCGCCTGCTTGAGTTGGCCTCCGACGAGATGCTCGCGCACTGCGCTGACGGGCCGCTGCCGCAGGCGTGGGACGAGCGGATCTGGACGCTGAGCCAGCGGCTGCGCAACGCGCTGCTCGGGCACCGCGACGGCGCCAGAATGATCACCATCGCCTGCGGTCCGGACCCGCACTCGCTACGCTACGCCGAGGCAGTGGTGTCGACCTTGACCGAGGCTGGCTTCGACGGCCGTACCGCCTCCTGGGCGCACTGGACGATCTTCTATCTCATCCTCGGCATCGCCCAGGAGCAGCAAGTGGCGAGAGACTCCGCCGCCATCACCGCCGAACAGGTGCCGGCCGATCGGTATCCGGCGCTGGCGGCCACACTGTCCCACGTCGGCCCCGGAGATTTCGACCAGCGCTTCGCGTTCGGCCTCGGTCTGATCCTCGACTCCCTCCGGACGCGACTGGCCACGCAAGCCGAAGGGCTCTGAAAGGATCGCGGCCGCGAGCGACTCACGCTGCCGCCGGCCGCCACGATATCGATGTCTCGCCAGCCCCCCGGTCGGGCGGATGACGAAGCCGGTCAGGGGTGAACCAGCTGACGATGACGGCGAAGGCGGTTCGTAGAGCACCATCGCGCCGGTGATGCCGATGCCGATCAAGACGGCGTACAGCTGCCAGGTGGTGTGAACCTGGGACCAGTCGATGACAAGTGCGGTGGCGGTGATCAAGCCGGTGGTCATGAGGGCTCGTCCGCCGTGGCGGTCGAGCCACCGTCCGCCGGGGATGGCCATGAGGGCACCGGCGAGGACGGCGGCCGTGAGCGCACCGGTGACCACTGTGGTGGAGGCGCAGATGGTGGGCGAAACCGGGATCGAGCCAGTGACCTTTTCGGTGTGAACTATCGGCGAGCGGGTCGGATCGGGCTTGACGCGAGGTCAAACGGGCTGCTGAGGCGCATCTCGGCTCGGTTCGGCTGGCGCGGTTGCTGTACTTCACTGCTGTACTGCTGGCATCGGCCGCTCAGCCGCCCTGACCCATCCAAGGAAGCGGCGGTGCAGCACACCGGCCGGCGTCCAGGGCATGTCCTCGGCGGCCTGGACGAGGTAGGAGCCGAGGTAAATGGCCAGCGACACCGGAGCGTCCGCGTACTCTGCCCGCAGCTCCCGCTTCCGCGTCGGGCAGGGCCATGGCAGGCCGCAGCCTCCGCAGCTCCAGACCGGCATGACCGGGCCGTGGGTGCTCACCGCACACCGCCCAGGAACCGGGCCGTGCTCGTCCGGGCCTGCCGACTGGTCGCCCAATCCACCTGCCAGCACGGGTACGGAGCCAGCCGCGACCACGACGCGCGGCAGCCGGTGCACATGCCATCGAGCCCTCGGACATGCACCGCGAAAATCGCCTGCTCCCGCCCGTCGTTCACTGCTCACCCTCCCGTGGCCAGTGGCCACGCCTGATCGGAATGCGGTGCCGCGCGCGGCAGGGCAAGTCGGCTCCGCAGCGGCAGACCTGCCGCCACCTCCGCCAGGACCAGACCGGCTGGTGCCGCCGGGCGAGAGTCAGTGCGGTAGCCGAGAGGTATTCGTCGTACAAGACGCGCCGCACGTACCCTCCCTCGTCGATCACGAGGGCGGCCTCTTCGCCCCCGAAGCTGAGAGGGACGCGGCGGCCAGGCGATACTCGCACCGCCCACCGCATCCCGTGAGGGAGACGCTACGTACGGTCGCGGGGTGGAAGGGGTAAGGTTCGTACCCCTAGATCAAGAGACGAGGCCGACTTTCACCGCGAGGTCGCGGGCGTCGTCGCGGGTGGACCGCGGACCGTGGAGCAGGTCCAGAGTGATCTGTCGGGCGTAGCCGTTGAAGCGGATCGTCTCCGGAGCCGACTCGTACGCCCGCCGGAGCGTGGCCATGGCGGCCTCCTTGTCGTCCTTGCCGTAGTGCGCCCGAGCGACCTCGATGAGGTGGCGTGCCCGGCGCGGCCTCGACGGGATCGCCGCCGCGTCGTGGCGACGTGCCTGCCGCGCCGCTTCGCCGGACTTCTGCAACTCCACGGCCACGGTAACCGCGTGGGCGCCCATGATGACCTGGGAGAACGACGTCTGCGGCTGATAGAAGCCGTGCGGCAGGCGCTGCGCCACCCGGTCCGCACGATCCCAATACCGCCAGGCACGGCCCTCCTCACCCGCACGAGCGGCGGTGTAGGCAGCCTCGAAGTTCAGCGCACCCCAGAGCGCGAGCAGGTTTGTGCTCCCATCGGCCGTACGCGATTCCAGCGTCGACAGGACGTCGAGCGTCACGGCCATCGCGGTGTCCCAGTCGCCGGCGTCCCGATGCACCTGGCACAGGAACCACCCCGCGCATGCCAACGCCTCTGGGTCTCCGGACTCCTGCGCCGCCACCATCGCACGGTCGGCGACCCGCCACAGCAGTTCGGCGGCGGGCTGGTAGGCAACGAACATTTGCGCGAGCCCGAGCGTCTCGGCCAACAGGGCCTGCGCGTGCCGACGCTCGTCACCCTCGTACGCCAACGCGGCACGCTGCACGTCCCGCAGTAGATCCGGCAACAGACTGCCCAGCACTGTACGGTGGTCCGACGCCTGATGACGTGCCCGCCACGCCGCCGCAAGTCGCCCCCTGAGGCTGTACAACGACTCGGCGGGGACGTCGCCAGCGAGCGTGAAGCGGTTCACGGCCTCCCGGACCGAGGCCAGCGCCGGATGCTCCGGCCCGTTGACTGCGGCAGACCGGTCGCTCAACTCCCCGACCAGGGCAGACACGTCGATCTTGAGGGCACGCGCGATCCGATCCAGCATGTGCACACGCGGCGGCAGAATCCGATCGGTCTCCACCGCCTTGACCCACTCGGCGCTCCGACCCACCAGCCCACCGAGCACCGCACGGGTCTTCCCGGACCGCTCGCGGTAGACCTTCAAACGCTGCCCGAAAGTCAACTCCGGCATGGAATCCATCCCGAACCTCCTCGTAGCGCGGGATGCACCACCGGCCCATCGGCCGCCGTCACGCCCAACGCTACCGACCAGCCCGCCGCCTGATAACCCTCATACGCCACCCACCCAGTCCCGTGGTGGCCTCGACGTCATTTGCCTTGGCTCCCAGCGTCTGCCTGTCTCTATCGGACGAGCACTCGAACCAGCACCCGGGGTAGGAGCGGCAGGAGGGCTTTCGACCTCTCGCTTGTAAGTTCTGGGCGCATCGTCCGGCCCCGTCCGCGCACGTCTCTGACGTCGGGCGTTGATCCGCCGCCGGCTGGCTTCGGCTCTCGCTGGTCGGCCCTGTTGCTGTCACCGTTGCTGTCGACAGCAGTAGGGCTGACTGCTTCGGTGTGAACGCGGGCACCAAGCACCAATGGTTGTCGTCGGATGCTGTCCTACGAGGCAGAGCGAAGCTCCGGTGCCGACCCGTATCGTCTCCAACTGCCGGATGCTGGCCTTTTCGCTGCCTCCTGGCTGCCTTCCTGCACTGCCGCGCGCTAGCTCCCCGAGCCCGGGCGCCCAGGCACCGACTCAGCTCCGGTTTCCGTCGTGGCGTCGTCAATCCACCGCGCCAACACGCTCATAGTGGCCAGGTATTCAAGAGCGGTCTGTGAGGGAAGCTCCAGAGCCTCGTGTGCTAGGACGTTTCGAATCCCTGCGGCACAGGCTTGGGCAAGTGCGTGCATCCCGCGCTGCTTGCTCGTCCATGACGGCGACGACTGGTCGCCCCGGGCTCGCAGCTTAGTCTTTCCTCCAGCCGGCGCGGAGAGGCTCATGGTCTCGTTGACCAACGCGTCATCCGAGACGTCGAGCCGCTGCGTCTTCTGCTGGAGGTGGGCGTTGATCGACTTCCACGCCTGCTCGACAGCCTGGGCAAAGTGCTTGGAGTCCCAAAAGGTTTGCGCGGCTTGCCATACCCACGGGTGAAGAGATCCAGCATTCAGGGAGGGACCAGCCGGGCCAAGCTGCTCCACAGCTCCAAGAAGGTCGAGGACACCAAGTCCTTCTAGAGTCCGATCCCGCTGGAGCCAATAGTCCATCTCACCGAGGCGCTTCCCCGGGTCCACTCCGGGCAACCGCTCCAGGATGGCATGAGTCAAGGGAGCAGCCTGCTTGATGAGCGTCAAGACCGCGTCCGCGGCCTCTTCCTCCCTCATCTCCTGGGCGCGCCAGTAGTCGTCCACCAAGCTTACGTACGCTACGAGCTTTCCGCGTGCCCACTCATAGTCCACGAGAAGACACTACGGCCTCTCTAGCATTGCGACTGAGCCGGTTCCAGTCGGGGGGCAAGCCTAATCTCCAACGACTCCGGCGTACAGGTCGACTCGTCCGTCGCCCACCAGGTCAACTCCCGTCACATGGCGGCTGACCTGCTGTTTCTTCGGGTGCTGCTGGTCGTTACTGGTCGACGTTCGACGGGTGATCCGTGTAGCGCTGGCGTTCTGCTACTACGGTCCTGGCCATGGAACTTGCTGCGGTGGTCATCTCGGCGGTCGCGCTCGTCGTGTCGATTTGGGGTGTGTGGCACTCCAAACGGTCGGCCGATGCTTCGGAACGGTCCGCGAGTGCGGCAGAGCGCCAGGCCAAGGCGGCAGAGGCTGCGGTTCCTCCTCCTCCCCCTTCCATTGCCTGGAGGGTCGAGCAGCGAGGTAAGAGCTACTACTTGCTACGCAACGTCGGCACCGAGCCGGCAGAGCGCGTGTATGTGCATAAGCAGGGCGGCTTCGTCAGGGTCGACGACAACGGGCGCAGCCTGCGGCCGGGGGAGTCTATGTCCTTTTTAGTCATCCGGGCGGCAGAGATGATCGATCTCCAGGAAATTCGAGTCACCTGGGATGGACAGCTTGAGCCCGTCCTGGTGCCGCTTCCCTGATTGCTACGTGCCGACGGACTCCTTGACCCCCAGGCAACAATCAGCACCCACTGACCTCCGGCAACTAGCGGGCTACGCCGGTTCTCCTGTCCGCCACAGTCCACCAACGTCCAGCCACGTGCGCGTCGGTCGTCACCCAGATAGTCACCCAGCGAGCTTCCCACCAGTTGCTACCGTCCAGCCATGCGACTGGGCAGGCGTTGGTTAGTGGGTGGGCTGGCGGTCGGGCTTGGCTTGCTCTCAGGCTGGGCTACGGCTAGCGCAGGCGGCTTGATCGAACGGGCTCCGGTGGCTCTCCTCATCATGGCTGCCGGCCTCGCTGGTGCGGGACTCGCAGTCGGCTCGCTGAGCATCCGCAAACAGGCGACCTGGTGCGCAGCACTTGTACTACTCGGTAGCTTCTACGCCGGCACCTGGCTGAACACGGCCGATCACAGTCCCGTCGGGGACGCCATCATCCTGGTCCTGGCTGGCGTTCTTAGTGCCGTCGGCACCGCACTCGGCTTCGCAGCCGGCCAGCACCTCGCGACCCCACGGCCTTCGATCGAAAAGTCGCAGCAATCGGAGGATGGGCCTCCGCGTTGGCCATGGTTGCTGTCGGACATCGGCATACTCTCGGCCGCCTTGGTTGTGGCAATTGTTGGAATCGCAGCGCTCATTGCAATGTTGCACATCGCTGGCGCAGCACCCGCCCCGGAGCGCTCGAAACTGCAGATTGACGCATTGAAGTACGGTCTAGGCATCTTCGCTGCAGCAGGAGCGCTTGCGGCCCTACTTCTGGCGCTCCGACGGCAACGGCTATCTGAACATTCACATACTCTCGAACTCCGCCGCCAGCAGCACGTCGAGTCGAGTGCCGAGCAAACTCGACAGCTAGAATTACACAGACAGCAGCATAGCGAAAACGACGCCACAGAGCGGCGAATCACGGAGTTGTACACAAAGGCGGTTGAGCAGCTTGGTCACGCGGAGGCCGCTGTGCGCCTCGGTGGCTTGTACGCCCTCGAACGTCTAGCCCAAAACACTCTCAGTCAGAGGCAGACCATTGTCAACGTACTTTGCGCCTATCTTCGCATGCCGTATGCGCCGCCAGAATTACTGGACTCAACCAACTTCACAGACTCGTTGGAGCCCGCCGCCGCTTCTGACTTAACAGGGGTCACCGGGAACGTCCGGCAACCCCATCAGGAGCTCCAGGTGAGGCTGACCGCGCAACGGATACTTCAGGCACACCTGACACGCCCCTTCGACAACGATCCCGACGGAGAGGCGCTTGAGCCGGACCCATCGACGACATTCTGGCCGAAGATCGATCTCGACCTTGCGGGAGCAACTCTGGTCGACTGGAACCTCTGGTATGGCGAGGTCGGCGCATGCTCCTTCAGTCGTGCCACCTTTGTCGGTAGCACCGAGTTCATGGGTACAACCTTTTCAGATACAGCATGGTTCGACGGAGCATCATTTCTTGGTGATGCATCGTTTGACGACGCCACCTTCTTGGGTATTGCACGCTTCGATAAGGCGCTGTTCAGCAAAAAGGCCCGCTTCGGCCGAGCCCTCTTCGCAGGTGCGGCGGGATTCGACGGTAACGCCGTCTTCACAGAAGTAAGATTCCTCGATGAAGTCGATTTCGAAGGTGCCGACTTCCAGAAGGTCGGTCGATTTGACCACGCATTGTTCACAGGCCAAGCGAACTTCCGTCACACAAAACATCATTACCCTCCCTCATTCAAGCAGTCCTCTGTATCGCTAGGCACTCCACGACATGATGCGTGGCCCATACCCCTGCGGGTGGAACCGGACGGAGTGGTTGGATGCCTCGTGCAGGAGTGACCGCCGTATCGGGCACGGAACGGGCACGGGCTCAGGTCGACGGTTTCCCACCATGCCAGTCGACTATGAATCCTGCTGTCTCGTACAACGGGAATCGGAACATGTGCAAAGGGCTAGCCTTGTCGACCGCCGGTCCGTAGAAAAAGCTCCGGGTCTCTTGGCCCTGCAACTCGACAGCAATCGTCGCCAAGTCGAGATCGTAGCAGGTGCTGATATGAACATGCTTGGGATCGGGGTAGTTGTTTCGGAATTTCTCGTTGTACTGTGGCTGAAAGTATCGGATCAGTCCAGCCTCGCCGATTGCAACCGCCTCCCGTTCGGCAAATCCGACAGAGTGGATGCGACGCAACACTCGGTTCCTATGCTGCTCGTCTTCTTCGTCAGTGGTCCGACTCGGAACCTGTGGATTAAATTCCATGAATAGAGTGATGTCGCTAACTCTGCACAGATGAAGCCATATCTCTTTGTCAGGAGGGCACTCTGCATATATTCGCTGCAACGTGGAGTGGCTTTTCAGGCGATCGAAGGCAGTCCGTTCACCCGCCTTGCCAAACGCCTGCCCTACATACAGGACTTCATGAGGGACACGTCGAGCCAGGATCATGCCGAACTCGACAGCCGCAAGCGCAACGATCCCTCCGCTAACCTCACCATCTGCGTCATATACACGATACTCTTCGTGAGGCCACTCGGACTCGTACCGGAATGGGCCGCGCCCCAGGTCCTTGGTAGAGACCGAAAAGGGAACTTCGTCGAACTGGGACTGTCGCTGGATACGAAGAATCCCGGTCATTCTGCCGGCATGGAACCCGACGCTGCCAGGATCTATGCTCATTCGCGGCCTGCGCGTCACCATATACAGGTTGCACGTGACGGGGAATGACTTCTCATTCTGCAATTCACGCTGGCGCCCCATGTACTGATCTAGCACCGTAACGTTGATGCCAAGCTCAGTAAAGAATTTGCGAGTCGTCACGATTCCCCAAGTCGAAGCCGGCCTATTAGGCTTAAGGAGTAGGAGTTTAGCTGCTACATCTGCCATGCCGTATGCCGCCGACCCCCCTTCGCTGGGAGCCGACCGCCGTTCGGTCCGCCATGTCAGGCGGACCTTCGCGCACGGACGCTGCCGGAACGGCCTGAGTCGGTGTCGGCTTTTGTGTCACGGACCGCGCACCCGGCGGGCACCGCCACAGTGGCGCAGTTGACCCAACCTCGCCCGGCACGGACCCGGCTCCCGGGGTCGGAGCTCGCCCCCGGCGGCCACCCCTCCCCCTCCCAGGTGAGCGGTTGACCTGACCTTGAGCGGCTGTGGAGCCGGCTCCTGGACGACCGGCCTGCCTCCGCGCGGACACCGCCCCCATGCTTGGGGCTTGCCGCGCGGACCCGGGGCGCGCCCCCTACGCCGCGCGGGCTCGTGGCCGCGCGGCCCGGCCGGCTGCCGGCCTCACCACTCACCGTTCAACCGCCTGTCGTTCTGCGGCGGCCCCCCGGGCTCTCCGCCTTCCGCGCCAGCCGCCGGGCATCAGGCGTGACGGCCGCAGAGCGACAGCGGCAGCGGCCGGCGCGCGCCCAGGCGGCGGCGCGTGCGGCCCGTCAAGGGCCGCCTTGATAGATGTACAGAAAGTTCTCCCACATCGGCTGGCAGCCGGTCTAAAACTGACGGACATCGTTGACACCTGGGTCTCCGGCGACTACGGAGACCATCTATGTCTACCCCTCACCCTCCGCTCGATCGGGAGGCCAA